>JAADEM010000069.1 GCA_013153405.1 Chlorobiota bacterium | reverse complement strand
CCGTTTATCGTATTTATGAAAGATATAGCAGTGATAAATATTTTGATATTTTCGCTACCGGCTTTTTTAGTTTATTCTCCAGCAGTCTATTCTATGGAATATTATTAATTACATTTCGCTTATTTTATATTCCGGATTTTGGTTTAAATTCAGCAAAAGGAGCAGCAGTATTTGGAGTTATTGTTTTAATAATTAATTACATAATATTTTTACCAAAACAACGACAACTACACTTATATCAAAAGTATAAAGAAGTTCAAAGTACAAAAAGAGATGTTTTTACGATTATTCTAAGTATTGCCTCAATTGCTCTTATGGTTTATGCTATAAGAATGAAATAACGAAAATACCCTGGGTAGCCAACCCGTTCCCCATAAACATTCAACCCGGCCGGTACAGCATGGTAGTTTCGACGATTGAATGTACTTCGCTACGCTTTGTATGATTCAATGTCTGGCTGCCGGATAAAGACCTTCGTTCATCCGGAGTATAACGCAAGACAACGAAGCGTCGAAAGGCGGATTGCAAACCCGCACCAAAGGAGCAATACTTTCAAAAATCATAAGAAATATCCTTCATTAGCGATAATTCGTTAAATTCGCGGTTAAAAGATCTTAGCGGATGAAAAAGAACATTGCAATTATATACGGAGGCTATTCATCTGAAATAATTATTTCGGAAAAGAGTATGAGAGGTATCGGGTCCTTTCTCGATAAAGACCGTTACAATGCTTATCCCGTTCTGATAAAAGACCTGAACTGGGAAGCTGTTGTTAATGAAAAAAACTATCCTGTTGACAAGAACGATTTTTCAATCACAATCGACGGCAACAAAATAAAATTCGACCTTGCATACATCACCATACATGGTACTCCCGGTGAGAACGGTCTCCTTCAGGGGTATTTCGACATGACCGGCATCCCCCACTCCACCTGCGATGTATTGTCATCATCCCTCACCTTCAATAAATTCACCTGCAACACATACCTTAAAGGATTCGGCGTTGCAGTTGCCGATTCTGTGCTAATACGAAAAGGAAATGATTTTAACGATAATGACATTATCGAAAAACTGGGACTCCCATGTTTTGTCAAGCCGAATGCCGGAGGTTCAAGTTTTGGAATAACAAAAGCCAAAAAACCGGAAGAGCTTACCCCTGCCATCGAAAAAGCATTTACAGAAAGTGACGAAGTGATAATTGAAGAGCTTCTTGAAGGAACAGAACTAACCTGCGGCCTGTACAAAACATCAAAAGGAGAAAAGATATTTCCGATTACCGAAGTGGTAAGCAAGAATGAGTTCTTCGATTTTGAAGCAAAGTACACTGCCGAGAAAGTTGAGGAGATCACTCCTGCACGAATACCGGACAACATCGCGGAAAAGATAAGCACTATCTCATCAATGATATACGACATACTTGGCTGCAAAGGGATAATCCGAATCGATTACATGTACGGGAAGGACAGGATATACATGCTTGAGGTAAACACAACACCTGGAATGACACCCACAAGTTTCATTCCTCAGCAGATAAACGCCGCAGGACTCGACATTAAAGAGGTATTCACTGATATAATTGAAGATTCTATAGAAAGGTTCAATCCGTTATTTCCCCTCACCCTTTAACAATGTGCCGATAGTATAAATCAGAATTTTAAAATCAAGAATTAACGACTGGTTTTCAACATACAATACATCATATCGCAAACGCTGAATCATTTGATCTACATTTTCGGCATATCCGAACTTAACCATTCCAAGAGAAGTAATGCCGGGCTTAACCTTTAATATCAGCGAGTAATAGGGTGCTCTTTCAAGTATCTGTTCCATAAAATATTGCCTTTCGGGTCTGGGACCAACCAGAGACATTTTCCCGGAAATAACATTAATCAGCTGAGGTATCTCATCCAGTCGCCATCTTCTTAACCATCGGCCGGGACCTGTTATTCTCGGATCATTACTCGATGAGAGAGCCGGAATTCCCTTTTCCGCATCTTCCACCATAGTACGGAACTTATACATTTTAAACGGAAGTCCGTTTTTCCCTATACGTTCCTGCACAAAGATTACAGGCCCGGGAGAACTTTTCTTTACCGAATATACAACAAACGGCAAAAAAGGAATTATTACCACCAGGCCGGCTATGGAAATAACAACATCTAAAACCCGTTTTACAACCAATTGTATCAACGGCATTCCTTTACTGTGAATCACAACGAAAGGTGGTGTTTCAATCTCGTTTATTTTCACCTGCCCTTTCAGAATATCGGTAAGCTGCCCCGGAATATTAAGCTGAATATTATATTTTTTACTGAATGTAATTACATCTCTCAAATCCTCGAAATCCTTTTCTGGTTCAACAAAGATTATTTCATCAATCTCACCTTTTGATGCCGGTTCACTAAGCTCTTCATATGACGAAATCACCTTAAAACCATTATCGGATAATTCATTTCGCTCATCCAGATAAAGAACTCCCAACAGCTTATGCTTTTTAAGATAGCCCGAATGATTAAAATCCTTCATAAAGTTCTTTACCGCATCCTTCTCTCCTACAATTACAAAATTGAATTTAATACGATTCCACTCAAATAATTTATTTATTATCCAGAATGTAATAATCCTGGGTACTCCGATTATTACTATAAACTGTGCCGAGATTTTCAGAAATGTAACCCAGGAGTTATCATATTCGAACATCTTCAACGGACCGAATACAACTATAAAAAATACTATGTTCCCAAATATTACCTCTTTAATGGTACTTTTAATAATGGTAAACACCGATTGATTAATATTACGGGTATAATGCCCGAAAAGGTAAAAAATAACCAACCAGTAAAACAGAAGAATAACAACATCGATAAACGGGGAGAAATTCCCCAGTGTTGTTCTTACCGGTCCCAGACTTATTATAAAACCAAACTGCTCCTTTAACTGATAAACACTTAAAAATGCTAATGCTATTACAAACAACAAATCAACAAGAAAGAAAATCAGAATTATTTTCCTGTTATTGATATGTCCGGGTCCTTTCATATAAAAAAATAGCTTTTGTAAACTAATTAACGTAAGATAACATATTTTATTGAGCGTTAATTTAGATAAAAAATATTTCTTTATTCTAATATTATTCTACTTGTTTTTATATGAATTTTTCTTCGTATTTTTACTCTATGACGAAACACGACAATTATCGCCATAAGGGACTGCGAAACAAACTCGTACAAACCCTTAAACAAAAAGGAATTACTGACATCCGGGTGCTTGATGCCATAGGCAGGGTTCCCCGTCATTTATTTATCGAAAGCGGTTTCGTTAACTTTGCTTATCAGGATAAGGCTTTTCCCATAGGTGCAGGCCAGACTATTTCACAGCCTTACACTGTCGCATTTCAAACTCAACTGCTCGAACTAACGGGAAACGAAAAAGTGCTTGAGATAGGTACCGGTTCCGGTTACCAGGCTGCTGTTCTCATGGAAATGGGTGTAGAACTTTTTACTATTGAAAGACAATCGGAACTTTATTCAAAAACTTCAAAACTTCTGAAAGAACTTGGATACAAAGGACGATTTTTCCTGGGCGATGGATACAAAGGTTTGCCGGCTCATGTTCCTTTCGATAAAATACTCATTACCGCCGGTGCTCCGTTTATTCCCAAAGACCTGTTATTACAATTAAAAAAAGGAGGAACACTGATTATACCTCTGGGAGAAAAAGAACAGGTGATGACTAAGATAACCCGAATCAACGACAACGATTTCGAACAAATAGAGTACGGCAAATGTGCCTTTGTTCCAATGCTGGAAGGTGTAGTGAAATAACACACTGTCGGAATAACAAAAAACCGGCCAGTGCCGAACAACAGATGCCTGTAAATCATTCTTTTAAAAACAAAAATATGTACATACATACTCTCTCTTTCAACCCATGGCAGGTAAACACCTACATTATTTCCGACCAGACAGGAGAATGCATTATCATTGACCCAGGTTGCTTTGGAAAAGATGAAGAAAAGAAACTTTCAGATTTCCTTTCTTCAGGCAATCTGAAACCGGTAAGGTTAATTCACACACACCTCCACCTCGATCATGTTTTCGGCACAAAATATGTTTCGGAGAAATACAACCTTAAACCAGAATGTCATCCCGACGATGAATTCTTCATCCCAATAACCAAAGATTATGCATCTCAGTATGGCATTACACTTAACGACAACCCTCCGCCACCGGGCAAATATCTGAACGACAAAGACGAAGTTAAATTCGGAAAATCATCGTTATCTGTAATTCACCTGCCTGGACACTCACCTGGAGGCATTGCTTTTTATTCCGACAAAGATAAAATTCTTGTATCAGGCGACGTCCTTTTTCGTGACAGTATCGGCCGTTCCGACCTTCCGGGGGGTGATTACGACTCCCTGATAATTAACATTAAAGAAAAACTAATGGCCTTACCTCCCGAAACCGTGGTTTACCCGGGACACGGTCCCGCTACAACCATCGAATACGAAAGGTTTAATAATCCTTTTATCCGTTAATAAACTTGAACTATAGCAAAAGTCATTGTATTTTACCAAAAACTTCATTCTTTTTGAAAATAAAAATTAATAACAAAAACTAATTAATAAAAAGACATGGCAACAGATATGTTTGTTTCCCGCCACATAGGGCCAAGGAAACACGAAATCAAAACAATGCTTAATGAAATAGGGGTTTCTTCTATCGACGAACTGATAGATCAAACAATACCGGCTGACATCAGAAGTGATAAAAAACTTAACATTGAAGGAGGCCTGACCGAAAGGCAGTATTACAGAAAAATACTTGACATAGCTTCCAAAAATAAGGTTTACAATACTTATATAGGTATGGGCTATTACGACACAATCACCCCTGCCGTAATATTACGCAATGTACTCGAAAATCCCGTGTGGTACACTTCATACACTCCGTATCAGGCCGAAATATCGCAGGGACGTCTCGAAGCCCTGCTGAATTATCAGACTGTAATAACAGAAATGACCGGTATGGAACTTGCCAATGCCTCACTGCTTGACGAAGCTACAGCAGCTGCCGAAGCAATGATCATGATGTTCCATGCCAGATCGCGTGCTGATGTAAAAGCAGGAAAAAATGTTTTGCTTGTGGATGAAAAGATTTGGCCGCAAACCCGTGCAGTTCTCGAAACCCGCTCTGCACCTTTGGGTATAGAACTTGAATTCAGCGATTACAAATCGGCCGGATTCAAAGAAAAGCATTTCGGACTCATTATCCAATATCCGAACTCGGACGGAAATATTGAAGACTATGCCGGATTTGTTCAGAAAGCACACGAACACGGGATAAAAGTCGCAGTTGCTGCCGACCTTCTTTCGCTGGCTCTTTTAACTCCTCCTGGTGAATGGGACGCCGATATTGTATTCGGTTCTTCACAGCGTTTCGGTATACCTATGGGATACGGCGGTCCGCACGCTGCTTATTTTGCAACCCGTGAATCACTCAAACGCTCAATGCCCGGAAGAATTATCGGAGTTTCAAAAGATGTAAACGGCAAAAGAGCTTTAAGAATGGCTCTTCAGACCCGCGAACAGCATATAAAACGTGAAAAAGCAACATCAAATATTTGTACTGCACAGGCGCTCCTTGCCACAATGGCCGGATTTTATGCAGTGTATCATGGTGCCGAAGGAATTAAAAATATTGCTGAACGGATACACGGTATTGCAAGCAGACTAACAAAAGAAATCGGGAAATACGGATACAAGCAACTTAATAAAAACTACTTTGATACAATTCGATTCTCTGTTCCCGGAAATGTGAAACTTACCGATATTGAAAAATTATCTCTCGAACTGGAAATGAATTTCCGTTATTTTGAAAACGGTGAAGTTGGATTAAGTATTGATGAAACCACAAACCTGGAAGATGTAAACTGGATAGTGGAAGTTTTTGCAAAAGCAGCCGGAAATGAACCTCCGGTTGTGAAGGAAATGACGGCAGAAATGACTATCGATAAAAACCTGCTTCGCTCAAGTGAGTTTCTGACACAGGACATTTTTAACCTGTACCGTTCCGAAACAGAAATGGTACGCTACATAAAGAAACTTGAACGTCGTGATATCTCTCTCACCCACTCAATGATATCCTTGGGATCTTGTACCATGAAACTTAATGCTGCTACCGAAATGCTTCCTTTAAGCTGGATTGAATTTGGCGGACTTCATCCTTTCATTCCGAAGGATCAGGCGGCAGGATATCACGAAATGATGGAGGAATTAAGACGTGATTTGGCTGAAATAACAGGTTTCGAAGATGTTTGTCTGCAACCAAACTCTGGTGCTGCAGGTGAATATGCCGGATTGATGGTTATCAGAGCATATCATCAGAGCCGTGGTGATGAGCAAAGAAATGTAGCACTCATTCCTTCATCGGCACACGGAACAAACCCTGCAAGTGCAGTAATGGCAGGAATGAAGGTTGTGGTTGTAAATTGCGACGAAAAAGGAAATATTGATGTAGAAGACCTTCGTAAAAAGGCCGAAGCCAACAAAGACACTCTTGCCTGCCTTATGGTCACTTATCCTTCTACTCACGGCGTATTCGAAAGCAGTATCAAAGAGATGTGCCGGATTATCCACGATAACGGAGGTCAGGTGTACATGGACGGTGCTAATATGAATGCACAGGTAGGGCTTACCAGCCCGGGTATCATAGGAGCTGATGTATGCCACCTGAATCTGCACAAAACATTTGCTATTCCTCACGGTGGTGGTGGTCCCGGAGTAGGCCCTATTGCTGTGGCAAAACATCTTGTAAAATTCCTGCCGGAGCATCCGGTAACCGACAACTCACATCACGGCATTTCAGCTGTTTCGGCAGCTCCATGGGGTAGTGCAAGTGTGTTGCCTATAACATACGGATACATCAAAATGCTGGGTGGAGACGGACTTACTGAAGCTACCAAAATGGCAATTCTTAATGCCAATTACATGGCAAGCAAACTAAAAGAGGGATACGGAATACTTTACACTGGTGAAAACGGAAGAGTTGCTCACGAGATGATACTTGAATGCCGCCACTTCAAAGCATCAGCCGGAGTATCAGAGACCGACATTGCAAAACGCCTGATGGATTACGGTTTCCATGCTCCAACTGTATCATTCCCTGTTTACGGTACTCTTATGGTTGAACCTACCGAAAGTGAATCTCTTCAGGAGATGAACCGTTTTATTGAGGCAATGCAGGGTATACTTGAAGAGATAAAAGAGATTGAGAACGGCAAAGCAGACAAAACAGACAACGTTCTTAAAAATGCTCCGCACCCGGCATATGTCGTTGCCGGTGATGAATGGACGCATCAGTATGGAAGAGAAAAAGCTGCATATCCTCTTGAATGGATAAGGGAAAATAAATTCTGGATTGATGTTGCCCGCATTGATGATGCTTACGGCGACCGCCATCTGGTTTGTACCTGTACTCCTATTGATGAGTATATCGAAGAAAAATAGACATAAAAAATAAGCGGATGACCTCAGTCCATCCGCTTACAAATATCTTTTTAGTCATCGGGTAAACTCAAATCTTCCGATGACTTTTTTTATTCTTCAAACCCTGTTTTTTCAAGCTCAAGTATCATTACCGACTTAGGATAGACCATGATACCGCTGAAATCGGAATAGATATCTCCGGTCATAACATCACGGGCAAATTTAAAGTTAAGCATATTCTCCTTGTATTTCTTAAAATCAACCCGCTTCTGCTCATCGGGGTCATTATTAAAAATGACCATAACCGTTTTCAGTTCTGTAGTTCTGAAATAAACATACATTCCTTTCGACGGCCTGTAATGTGTAAGTGCTCCCGAATGTATGGCTTCACTGTTCTTTCTCCACTTCAGCAGTTTTCTCAGATAATCGTACATCTCCCTCTGGTCGGACGATAGGCCTTTTTGCGTAAAGGCATTTACATTATCTCCCGGCCATCCGCCCGGAAAATCACACCTCACAAAACCATCTCCCATACGCGCCAGGCCTTCCTGCAATACTTCCGTACCGTATAAAATCGTCGGAGTACGTTTTATGGTCAGGATATATGCAAGCATCATTTTAAGCTGTGACAACTCCTTGTCGGACACATTGTAAGCCCTGTCAAGATGATGATTATCGACAAACGCAAGATTATTGGCCGGATCTTCATAAACAAAATCACGGGTGAGAATATCGTATAAATACATCAGTCCGTGTGTTGGCTTATCATAAGTTGAGAAAGCGGCACCTATCTCTTTAGTAAGCGGATAATCGGCCGAATTTGTAAAAAAGGCAGAAAAATGCTGCGGATGAATATTCTTTTGTTCCCAGTACTCCACCTGGCAGGGGTAGTTTGTCTCCACATCGCTTACAATGCTAAGGCCGGGAAATTCCTTATGAAGTATATCTGTAAGCTCATGTAAAAAATCCTTGTCATTATACGATGTATAATCAATCCTGATTCCATCAACACCTGATGTTTCCACCCACCACAAACAATTCTGAATAAGATATTTCTTTAAATGAGGATCTTTCTGATTGAGCCGGGGCATATCAAACGATTTCCAGCTGTATTTATTAAAATTGTAATCTGACTTACTGGCATACGGATCCGAAAAAACATTTACATATGCCTCTTCAAGGTATTTCTTAGTATCCGGTATAACCCAGTTTTCGATAGGAGCATCCCTTATTATCTCACTCTGTTTGCCTGCCTGATGAAAAACAAAAGTCTGTATAACTTTCATATTCCTTTTATGGCAATCTTCTATAAGCTTAAGATAATCACCAAGAGAACCAAGACGCTCGTCTATTTTATAAAAATTGGTAATGGCATAGTGATCATAAGAGAGTGAAAACTGATTGCTTTCAAAAACAGGAGTAAGTTCAATCCCTGTAACTCCTAAATCTTCAATATAATCCAGGTTGGTGCTTATTCCCTGTAAATCACCTCCGTGAACACCGGCCGGATTTAATCGATCTGCTCTTTCGTAATAACCTTTAGGATTATCGTTTGATGAGTTACCGTTAGCAAAACGATCTGGAACTATCTGGTACAAAACATCAGCACTTTTAATACCCATGTTTCGTTTATCATCCTTATTTTTCAACCTTAAAACAAAGTTATACTCACTTATTATTTTGCCTCCCTCGCGAAATATCATCTTCACAACTCCGGGGGGTGTCTGTGGTGAGATTTCCATATCGATAAACAGATAACTGGTGCTTTGAGTCGAGGTTATCTTATTGATTTTTATCCCTGGATAGTCAACTGTAAGATTAGTATTACTGATATTTTCCCCGTAAGCAATTACCAGCAGATTATTGTACGACATATCCACCCACCAGCCCGAAGGATACACGGCATCAAGCCTTGCCTTACCTGAAGTAAATCCTACAATTATCAACTGTATCAAAACTATCAGAGAATATCTCAACATATACTTTTTTGTTTTTATATTTTACCCCAAAATACGTTTAAAGGTATAAAAAAAAATCATTCCCACTATCACACTGAAAACCTATCCGTTACACATATGTTTACATTCAATGCCTTACCTGATTATCTTTTTTTCTTTCAGAGTACGGGCCACATCCTCCATTTCATCATAAAAAGCCTTGCCATATCTTCTGATTATTGGTTCTTTCAGGAACTGATAAACCGGCACTCCCAGAGCTCCGCCAAGCTCCCGGGCCGGTGCACAAAGGTGCCATGAATGATAGTTCAAAGCTTCGTACGATGGATATTTTGTTACCCTTATAGGATAAAGATGACATGATACAGGCTTTTTAAAATCAGTTTTTCCGTCTAAGTAGAGTTTCTCTATTGCACACTTACAGATGCCCTCTTCGTCAAAATATGTGTAAACACACTCCCTTCCGTCTATAATAGGTGTAACTTTATCACCGTCGGAATCAATTATCCACATTCCCTCCTTAGCGATAACCTCATTTGCCTTTTCCGACAACAAAGGTTTCAATAACGGATAAAGCCGTTCTATAATATCTGTTTCATCATCTTCGAGAGGTGCTCCCGATTCTCCCTCTATGCAACACTCACCTTTACACTTCTCGAGGTTGCACACAAAACGCTTCTCAAAAACATCAAGACTTATAAGTTTATCATCTATCTGAACCATATAATTATCTCTTTGAAAATAAATCTAACAAATATATTTTTAAAATCATTAACTAATCAGTATAAAAACAAAACCTTTTATACTAAGTATTAAATAAAAAAACGTCAGGCACATGACGGTACCTGACGTTTTTATCAAAATAATTTTCAGTGTTATTCGACGGTTATAAGCGAATGTCCTGTCATCTCTTCCGGTTGTTCAATATTCATAAGCTTAAGAATTGAAGGAGCAACATCAGCCAAAACACCATTTTCCGTTTTACCTGTTCTCGACTCCGAAACCCATACAAAAGGAACGGGATTCAGGGAATGAGCGGTATTAGGTGAACCATCAGGATTAACAGCATTATCGGCATTTCCGTGGTCTGCAATTATTATTGCATCATAATCATTGGCCTTAGCTGCCTCAATCACACCGTTCAGGCATTCATCCACTGTCTTTACTGCTTTTACTATTGCTTCGTAAACACCGGTATGGCCTACCATATCTCCATTGGCAAAATTAAGAACGATAAGGTCATATTTTTTAGTGTTAAGTTCTTCCACTACCTTATCCTTAACTTCGTAAGCACTCATTTCGGGCTTAAGATCATAGGTGGCAACCTTGGGCGAGTTAACAAGAATACGATCCTCACCTGGGAACACCTCCTCACGGCCTCCCGAGAAGAAAAATGTTACGTGAGCATATTTCTCGGTCTCTGCTATCCGAAGCTGTCTTAATCCTTTTTTAGATACTACCTCACCAAGGGTATTGGTAACATTCTCCTTATCAAACAGAATATGCAGGCCTTTAAATTTGGCATCATAAGGAACCATTGTACAGTAATATAAAGGTATAGTATGCATGCCGTGTTCCGGAAGATCCTTTTGTGTAAGAGCTATAGTCATCTCCTTGGCTCTATCGTTTCTGAAATTAAAGAAAATAACAACATCACCCTCTTCGATGGTTGCCATTGGTTTTCCGCTTTCATCAACATGTACTATCGGCTTTATAAACTCATCTGTTATATCGTTGTCGTACGATTCCTGTATGGCATCCAGAAGGCATTTTGCCGGTTTTCCTTTTCCTTCCACAAGAGCATCGTAAGCTTCTTTTATACGCTCCCAGCGGTTATCTCTGTCCATTGCATAATAGCGTCCCGTCACCGTAGCAATCTGTCCTGTACTTTTCTTTGTATGTTCGATAAGTTCCGACAAAAATCCTTTACCGCTTTTAGGATCAGTATCACGTCCATCCATAAATGCATGAACAAAAACATCGCTCAGGCCGTTTGCCTTTGCCACATCAAGCAATTTATAAATATGCTCCTGGCTACTGTGTACGCCTCCTTTTGACACCAATCCCATCAGATGCACTTTCTTACCTTTTTCTGCCGCATATTTATATGCTTTCACAAGTTCTTCATTTTCAAAAATGGCCCCGCTCTCACAGGCTTTGTTTATCTTTACCAAATCCTGATATACAACACGTCCTGCACCAATATTCAGGTGTCCTACTTCTGAGTTACCCATCTGCCCTGCCGGCAAACCGACATCTTCACCCGAGGCACTTAACTTTGAATGCGGATATTTCTCCAGCAAGCTGTCCCAGTAAGGGGTATCTACCTGTGAAATAACATCTGCTTTTGAACCATCGCCACATCCCCATCCGTCGAGTATGACTAATATTGTTTTCTTTCCGTTCATAATATCTGTTTTTAATTTTTCTCTCTTTTAATTCCCTGCAAAAATACTTTATTTATCTGCCTTAAAAAAAAGCACAGCTGTTTTTATAAATGCAATTCACATAAATTAACCATTTAATATTTTTATTGTTCAGAAAAACTGCCGGCCTTCTTCCTCATTCAACAAACTGCCGGTCACCACGTTGTGCAATCACACAACACAAATAAAGAAAGTAAATAATGTGTATTAGAAGAATAAATACAGATTAACCTACAAAAAGCTTCATCCGGTTTCATTTCACAAAAACAGAAAAAATCCGGAGCCTTGGTTTGTGAAGTATATTTCTCTCCGTTTAATGAATATTCAGGAATAAAAAAAAGGACAGAAATTATTTCCGTCCTTTTCCCCCTAAATCAATTAACTAAATCCAAATCTATGAAAAAAATCTATTACAAATATCACCATAAAAGCAGTGAACAAAACGAAAATGACGTTAATTCGTGTTAAACAGACTCCACTCTGATTATCAGGCCTATAACATATATAATCACAAAAATAATGTTAAAGAAACACTCCTGTTTTATTTAAATTTGTAAAGGTTAAAGTTTTTATACTATTTTTAGGACTTCATCCTCAACTTATCCTGACAATTACAGAAGTCCTATGAAAAGGTATTTCAGATGCATCTCAATTAAAATATTGATTCTTTCATCAATATTTTTATCCTCACAACTACACGGGCAGGAATTCAATATTAGTTTCAGAACCATTACAACAAACGATGGTTTAGCTGACAACAACATACACTCAATTATACAGGATTCCAAAGGGTTTATGTGGTTCGGTTCCGAAGAAGGACTTCACCGGTACGATGGCTACAACATAAAAGTTTACAGGCAAAACACCGACGGAACAGGACTTTCCAACAACTTTATTCGTGCTTTGTATGAGGACAGATTCGGAAGGCTGTGGATAGGTACAAACAGAGGAGGAATCTCGGTTCTGGACCTTAAATCAGGCAAATTCTCTTACGTCAGACATAATCCCCAGGACCCTGAACATACAATTTTGTCTGATGAAGTATATTGTTTTTCAGGTTCCCGAAACGGAGGCATCTGGGTTGGTACCACAGGCGGACTTACCTACCTCGACATAAACGGAAACAAAAGTTCCTCTGGTCTGATTAATTCGGCAAAACATTTTATTCACAATCCCAATGACCCCAATAGTCTTGCATATCCTCTTGTTTACTCCGTACTCGAGGACAGTGAAGGAGTTCTTTGGGCAGGCACTTCTGACGGTGGTCTTGGAAAGCTTCTTCCCGGAAAAGAGTCATTCATAAATTACAAACCGGATCCCAAAAATCCGGGTGCCATCAGCGGACTGGGAATAATGACAATTTACGAAGACAGCAGGCATAACATCTGGATAGGAACCTGGGCCAAAGGATTGAACAAATACAATAAAAAAACCGATAGTTTCACCAAATTTCATCACAGCGATAAAGATACAACCTCACTAAGCCACGAAAATGTGTACTCGATCTGTGAAGATCAATATAACAACCTTTGGATTGCAACTTACGACGGAGGAATAAACAAGCTGGTGGCCGGGAAAAACGGACAATTAAAATTTGAACGGTATGCTACCCACACCAATGAATTAATGAGCTTTTACAAAAACCGCGTAAAAGTAATTTATGCCGACAGGTCCTGTTCATTATGGGCCGGGACTCTGGGAAACGGAATCACACAGATATCACAAGTACCGGTAAATTTCAGACAAATAACAAGAAACAAAGAAAATGTAAAAGGGCTGAGAACTAACACTTTTAATTGCATATGCCCAGATACAAACAATTCAGCCATAGCTAGCACATCTAAAGGATTGTATAAATTAACCTGGAAACCTTTAACTGATCCTGAACGTTTTTATTTTACCCCTTTTATCAAAGACTCTGTCAGATATCCTTCACTATACAAAGCAAATGTGCTTACGGCTTTAAAAGACAGCAAGGGAAATTACTGGGCAGGAACAGCACAAAACGGCGTTTTTAAAATATCTTTCAGCAGAGATGATTCAGTCAAACCGGAAATAATACACTATACTCCGGCGCCCAATGATACATCAAAACTGTTGGGAAAAGAAGTGGTAAGAATACTGGAGCACAAAGATGTAATATTTGCGATCACTAAAAACGGCATAAACTATTATAGCAACAGGCAAAAGCGCTTTATCTGGAATAAAAACAACAAATATATTTTTCCTATTACCGGATATCCGCTTTACGGCTATATTGATGAAAATGACATGATGTATGTGGGAACATTCTACGATGGTCTTTTCATTTACAAATTAACTTTCAAAGACGGAGAGGTTACAGCAAAGAATATTAAAGGCTTATCAACAACAACAGACCCCATGAATCTGTCGTCAAACCAGATAATGTACATCGCGAAAGGTCCAGAAAACAAACTATGGGTCAGCACTGCAAAAGGATTACACCTGCTCGATTTTGACAAAAAAAACAATATATCATTCAAGGAAAAAGACGGACTGCCTTCAGCCAGTGTAACCCAGATATTCAAAGATAATAAAGGATATTACTGGTTTGGCACTATTCAGGGATTGGGAAGAATGGATATGACAACAAAAAATATAACTCCTTTTTACATGTCAGGTGGCTTTCTGCCCAACTACTTCTCACCTTCTCCCGTAAAACTTATAAACGGTAAACTTGCCCTTCTGCCCTCGAAAAAAGGAATATGGTATTTTTATCCCGACAGTATAAGAACAAACCCTTTTCTGGCTAAACCTGTAATAACCGATTTTCAGATTTCAGGTCAGAGTGTAACACCTGGCACTAAAATAAACGGAAGAGTAATTATTAACAGTAGTATTTACAATACAAAAAAAATAGTTCTGAAGCACAACGAGAATGTTTTGAAATTTGAGTTTTCAGGACTTACTTTTTATAAACAGAACCTGAATAAATACGCTTACAAACTTGAAGGCCTCGAAAAAGACTGGAACTACACAAATGCAAAACACAGAACCGTAACATACTCTAATCTGGCACCACAGAAATACATTTTCAAGGTACGTGCTGCAAACAGCGACGGAATATGGAATCCTGAAGAGACATCACTGGAGATAATAATCAAGCCTCCATTTTATAAAACCTGGTGGGCATACACACTGTACATCCTTCTGTTCTTTACCGGCTTATTTACCATCCCGCGATTTGTAATTAAACGTATCCGACTGCAGGAAGCCCTGAAACAGGAAAGAATAGCACGGGAAAAAGAAACAGCACTGAACCAGATGAAACTTAAATTCTTCACAAATATCTCGCATGAATTCAGAACCCCGCTTTCTCTTATTTCAGGCCCGCTGAATGAATTACTCGAAGAAAAAAATCTCGGACACCCGGTTGTTAAAGAACATCTGAAAATGATAAAAAGAAATTCTGACCGGCTTTTGAGACTCATCAATCAGCTTATGGATTTCAGAAAAGTAATGCAGGGCAACATGAAACTTTCTGTAAAAAAGGGATATCTGTCGGAATTTGCAAAACAGGTGGCAGATACTTTTATGGCTGCTGCTGCTCAGAAACATATCAATTTCCAGACAGACATTGAAGAGAGAAATATCCCCTGCTGGTTCGATCATGAAAAAGTAGAAACAATTCTTATCAACCTGCTTAGCAATGCTTTTAAATACACACCTGAAAACGGCCGGATACTGCTAGAACTCTCATACAAAGACAAATATGCACTAATAACCGTAAGTGATTCAGGGCCCGGCATTCGAGATGAGGATAAAGAAAAGATTTTTGATCGTTTCTATCAGTCTCAATACAATCAGGACCATGGAGAAACAGGTACGGGAATAGGTCTTGCATTGGTTAAAGATTTTATCGAAATGCACAAAGGATCAATCACGTTATATGATGCCGAAGAAAATAAAGGAGCTAAATTTCAGGTTAAGATAGGTATCGGGAAAGAACTTTTCAATGACGACGAAATCGTTAATGACATTGACGATAAAAAAACATCTAAACCCGCAAAACAGCAAAACCCATCACAACATCCTGATAGTTTTAAGGATGACGACAAAGACAAACCGCTAATACTTATTGTTGAAGACAATCCAGATGTAAGGCAATATCTGAAAAACATTCTGTCTGACGAATACAGAACAGAAACTGCACCTGATGGTGTAAAAGGTATGGAACTTGCTTCGGCTACCCTGCCTGCTCTGATAATCTCTGATGTTATGATGCCGCAAATGGACGGTTTTACATTCTGTAAAAAAATAAAAGACAACTTCATAACAAGCCATATCCCGGTTATACTGCTTACTGCACTCGAAGGAACCGAATCGAAAATCGAAGGCATCGATCAGGGAGCTGATGCTTACATCACAAAACCTTTCGACAAAAAAGTACTAATAAGTCAGATCAATAATCTGATTCAATCCCGTAAAAAACTGAAAGAAAGATTTACCGAACAATGGGATTTTGTCGAGGACATTGCCACAAGTTCATCCGATAAGCTATTCATTAAACGTGCTGCTGAACTCGTTGAAGAAAAAATGCAGGATCCACAGTTTAACGTATCTGAAATGGTAAAAGAGATGAAAGTAAGCCGTACTCTTCTGCATATGAAACTGCGTGAACTTACCGGACAATCCACCAGTGAATTCATAAGAACCATTCGACTCAAACAGGCTGCCAAACTGCTTAAAAAAGGCGAAATGAATATTAGTGAAGTAACTTATGCCGTTGGTTTCAACGACCCCAAATACTTTTCAAAAAGTTTTAAAAGCCTGTTCGGCCTTACTCCATCACAGTTCCAGAAAGGAGATGCCTCATCCGGCATAAAAATCCTTACCGACGATGACGGATAATAAGTAATGATTTATACTGTAACTCCTATCCGGATGCGATAAATAAAATTCATATTCAGAAGTATTATTTTATCCCGGGTTATGTGGACGTCACTACTTACTCTCGGTTCTTATCATAAAACTTACAAAATTCTTTCAACCCACAGTGAAAACATTTGGGTTTACGGGCAATACAAACATACCTGCCATGAAGAATAAGCCAGTGATGAGCTATTGGCAAAAGCTCCTCTGGTATATATTTCACAAGTTGTTTTTCTGTATCCAAAGGTGATTTTGAGTTTGTTGTAAGTCCAATCCTTGCTGCCACACGAAAAACATGGGTATCCACAGCCATTGCAGGCTTGTTGAACACAACCGATGCAATAACATTCGCCGTTTTTCGTCCGACTCCCGGAAGTTTCTGAAGCTCTTTTATATCGTCGGGTACAACACCGTTAAACTCTTCTGCCAGCATTTTTGCCATCCCCACAAGGTGTTTGCTCTTATTGTTTGGATAACTACAGGATTTTATCAGCTCAAATATCTCCTCAGGTGTGGCTTCCTTCATTTCAAAAACAGTAGGATACTTCTCGAAAATAGCCGGCGTCAGAAGATTGACTCTTTTATCTGTACATTGTGCCGATAAAATAACCGCTACCAAAAGCTGATAAGGGTCTTTGTAATGAAGCTCCGTTTCAGCTACAGGCATGTGCTCTTTAAAATACTCTATAAACTTTCCGAATCGCTCTTTTTTTGTCATGTCAAAAATCTGTTTTTACTATTAAGTCCATCATCTTACATCAGCAATAACAGGCTCACAGCCATCACCACCATTCCACCCACCATTCCGTATATAGAGAGGTGATGCTCTCCGTACTCCCGGGCAGCAGGCAGCAGTTCGTCAAGACTGATAAAAACCATAATACCGGCAACTGCCGCAAATAAAATTCCAAATGTCAAAGGGCCCATAAATGGCATCAGAATAAGATATCCTATCAATGCTCCTACCGGCTCGGAAAGACCAGACAAAAAACTCAGTTTGAATGCTTTCTTCTTATCTCCTGTGGCATAATAGATAGGCACCGATACGGCTATTCCTTCCGGAATATTATGAATCGCAATGGCTATAGCTATTGCAACACCAATATTGGGATCCTGCAAAGCCGCCGTAAAAGTTGCCAGTCCTTCAGGAAAATTATGAATTCCTATAGCAAGAGCCGTAAGCAGCCCCATCCGCATTAGCTTTTTATCTTTTCTCTTTTTCTTACCGCTCATTTCCTCAATCGAGTGCATTTCATGCGGGTTCTCTTCTGTGGGAATAAATTTATCAATAAGAGCTATGAGCATCATCCCGCCGAAAAAAGAGAGAACGGTATAAAATGTTCCCAGCCTGTCACCGTAAGCCTCCGACAAAACCCTGTCGGCTTCATCGAATATTTCCACAAAAGAAACATATATCATAACACCTGCCGAGAAACCCAGAGCAAGTGAGAGGAAACGGGTATTTGTCCGTTTTGCAAAAAAAGCCATGGCACTACCTATGCCGGTACTCAGTCCGGCAAACAATGTAAGAACAAAAGCAAATAGTATTTTTTCAGTTTCCATATCAAGGTAATTTTTTCAAAGTAACATCATAAATCCGTGTTTAGGAAACAGATGTTTATGTCATTGTAAAAAAACACAATAAAAACAAAAAATGTTCACAATAAAATTAAAACTCAACAAAAAATAATATTTTTATCAAGCTAAACAATTATCATTAAAAAAACAGATTATGACAAACACTTCTTCTAATAAGAACGGTTCGTATTTGGTGCCATTGGCCATAATAGGAACAATGTTCTTTGCTATCGGTTTTGCTTTGGGAATAAACAGCTATCTAATCCCGTTACTAAAACAGGAGCTTAACATTTCATCAGGGCAGTCTTACCTGGTTCTGGCTGCAACATTCTCTGCCTTCGTTATTTTTGGATATCCGGCATCATTGGTTATAAAAAAGATCGGATACAAAAAAACAATGGCCTTATCATTCCTGATGTTTGCCCTTGGTTTCTACCTATACCTGCCTTCAGCCGAAATGGGCAGCTTAACGCTTTTCCTTGTGGCATCATTCATCAGCGGTATGGGAAACACATTCTTACAGGCCACTGTTAATCCCTACATAACCATATTAGGCCCTATGGAGAGTGCAGCCAAGAGAATGAGTATTATGGGTATTGCCAACAAGCTTGCCTGGCCTATTGCTCCTATGTTCCTGGCATTGGTAATCGGCAAAAGCGTGGATAACGTACAGCTTACCGACATAAATCTGCCGTTCTATATTATAATTGCCGTATTTCTGGCATTGGGAGTTCTGGCTTTTTTATCACCGCTTCCTGAGGTAAAAGCTGCCGGAGAAGAAGAAGGTAAAGAAGATGAATCACCTTACGCTGCAACAAAAACATCAATATGGCAGTTCCCTCATCTTTTGCTTGGTGTTCTGGCCCTGTTCCTTTATGTGGGAGCCGAAACAATTGCTCTCGGAACACTGGTCGATTATGCCGACACATTAGGTTTGCCTAATCCTGAGCACTACGCCTGGATAGCTCCAATCGGACTTGTGCTCGGTTACATTGCTGGTATAATTTTTATACCTAAGTATATATCTCAGGATAAAGCTCTGATAATTTGTGCCATTACCGCCATTATCGGTTCTCTTGCCGTAGTGCTTGTCCCGGGTGATGTATCCATCTATTTCATCGTTTTCATTGCACTTGGTGAATCACTGATGTGGCCGGCTCTTTGGCCGCTTGCAATGGCCGACCTCGGTAAGTTTACCAAAACAGGGTCTTCACTGATGGTTATTGCCATAGTAGGTGGTGCTCTGATTCCTACCATTTATGGCTTCCTTAAGGATGCAATTGGTGCTCAGGAGGCCTACTGGCTGATAGTTCCGATATTCTTCTACATACTTTATTATGCACTGAGCGGGCATAAGATCAGAACTTAAAAAAAACATAAGCAATATTTTTTTAACGGCTGTTTCCTGTTCGGAAGCAGCCGTTTTTTATAAATTTGCACAAAAAACAGGAATGCAGGATATAGAACCATACCGACGCTGGGAAAAAGTATACAATTGTTACAAGGATAAGCTCTCGCCATTTTACGGCCTAAAACACGATCCTTTTCTTTGCCGCAATACCATATACGATCATTACATTCACCCCGGCTGGGACGAATTCGGCTCAAATACCCTCTACATGAAACTGCTGTACGCCGATTACGAAAAAGGTGCTGCTGTAATTGAACTTATGGGTGAATGGAACGACCTGCTTTACAACGACATCATGTATTTTAAACGAAATATAGTTGAACATCTTGAAGATAACAATATCTCAAAGTTTATACTGATAGGTGAAAACGTTCTCAACTTTCATTTTTCCGACGACTCCTACTACGAAGACTGGTTCAACGATATAGAGGACGGATGGATAGCTGCAATCAATTTCAGAGAGCACGTTTTGTCCGAATTTGACAAAATAGGCCTTTACAACTATATGATATACGATGGAGTGTTCAACGAAATAAAATGGCGCACTGTCAGTCCCGACAAACTTATTGATGCTATTGATGCCATAATAAACCGTTCTCTGAATCCTTAATATTTTAAGTGCTTATACTATATTATCTCAATAAAATCCGAATACTAATCTCCTGATTTTGCATTCTTTCAAAATTTCATACTTTTACCATTGAAAAATTCAAATACAAAATCAATGAACGAAACTGTTTTGAAAGAAGGTGTAAAGGAAAGAGTTTCACAAAACACTTCTGACAATACCCAATACGAAATTGACGAATTTGCCAAACGAAAACATAATTATAAGATATTCCGGAAGAAAAAACTTAACGAAGTTTTCCTGTTTATAACATCAAGCTGTAACTCAAAATGTAAAACCTGCTTTTATCACGACTTCCTGAACAGCAATCAGGATATGACTTTTGAGCAAATAAAAAAACTGTCGGAAACAGCACCTCAGTTTAACAAATTATGGCTGTCGGGTGGTGAACCGTTTATGCGCGATGAACTGGTTGAGATAATCAAACTGTTTTACGACAATAACAAGATAAAAGAGATAAGCCTCCCAACCAACGGACTGCTGACCGAACGAATAGTTGAGAAAACAGGCCGGATTCTTGAACAATGCCCGGACATGAGGGTGTTATTAAACTTCTCACTTGACGGAATAGGCGAAACACATGATAAAATAAGAGGAGTCCCGGGCAACTTCAAAAAGACTATCCGTACAATGGAACTCATAAAAGAGAAATACGGCGATAACAGAGACCTGATAGTTAATGTGGCAACCGTTATCACTCCCGAGGGTTACAACGAAGCTTTCGATCTGGGTGTGTATCTCCTGAAAAAGGATCTTATAGCAACACAGTTTTTCGAAATTGTCCGCGGCGACCCCAAGGATCCGCATACAAAAGACCTTACACCTGAAGAGGTACGTGCATTGCGTAAAAAAGTTTATCCGCTGATAAACGAACAGGCAAACCGTCTGTTCAGCCATTTTAAAGGTGTTAAGCGTGAAATTGCTAAAAAATATTTTCTTGGTTACGTAAGGTTTATCAATAATATTCAGGATGCTAACCTGCAAGGACCTCACCATTGGGGAATGTCCTGTACCGCCGGAGAAACAACATTTGTTCTCGACCACAACGGTGATTTCCGTTCCTGCGAAATGCGACCGCCAATAGGTAATATGAAAGATTATGACTATGACCTGAGTAAAGCTCTTTATAGCGATGCTATGAAAAAAGAGATATACGAGATAGGAGGAGGCGAAAGAGCAAACTGCTGGTGTACTCACGGGTGCTGGATAACATCATCGATAAAATACAGTCCGTACACTATGCTGTTCCGTATCCCCCGGGCATATCAAAAAGCAAAAGGTGACCTTGTGAAAAACTTTGAACTTCCTGAGATTAATATCAAAGCAATTGAAAATTATTGAATAAATATTTAAAACATCCTAAAAACTGAGAATGTGAAAATAGTTCTTTCAAGCCGCGGTTCACGCGGAGATATATATCCGGTATTGGAAATAGCATCAGCCCTGCAAAATAAAGGCCACGATGTGATTGCCGGCATTCCCGAAACATTCGGCGATATTGCAAAAAAGAAAGGTATTAATGTTCACCTCTATTCTGAAGACAGCGGCAAAGTGATGAAAGATATGGGCAGTGGAGTAAATGCTTCCAGAAACGGGCTCAGTTTCATAGCATCATCCGTGAATCAGCAACTCGACTTTATGCTTGAAGAGACAAAGAATGCAGATGTGCTTCTTGCCAGTGTAAGCGAAATTGCTGCTCCTACCATTGGAGAATACAGAAACATACCGTTCTTCCGCTTGGCTTATGCTCCGGTATTGCCGGGTTCTCAACCTCATCCGTTGTTACCGCTGCAGAATCTGCCACCTGCTATTAACCGCCTCAGCTGGAAAACATTTCAACTTTTCTCAAGATATATTCTTAGAAAATTCCTTAACGAAAAACGAAAAGAACTGGGACTGCAACCAATTGGTAATCCCAACAAATATTTTACTGACAGAAGCCATACTCTGCTTGCCTTTAACAAGCAGCTTGCCCCTCCCAGCCCCGACTGGATAAACAGATACAAATACAGCTATACCGGATATTGTTTCGGACAGCCGGAAGGAGAACTTCCCGAAGAACTTCTTAATTTTATCGAAAACGGAGATGCTCCTGTTTATATCGGTTTCGGAAGTGTACATATAAAAAATCCGGACAAATTCACCGACATGGTAATTGAAGCGGCAGACAAAAGCGGTAAAAGAGTGGTGCTGAGTAAAGGCTGGACTGGCCTGGGAAATAAACAATACCCGGACAACATATTTGTAACCGGTGACACTAACCATTCTCTTCTTTTTCCTAAAATGGCAGGTGTAATGCACCACGGAGGAAGCGGCACTACACACACTGGAGCAAAAGCTGGAGTTCCGCAGTTTATTATGCCTGAAATTATAGATCAGTATTATTGGGGAAACCGTATTTTTAAGCTCGAACTGGGCCCAAAACCAATATCATCAAAAAAACTTACAGTAGAAAAACTTACCAAAGCTCTTCAGGAAATATCAAACGATAAATTCCGCAAAAATGCAGCCCGGCTTGGTGAGGAAATGAAAAATGAAAACGGAGTAAAAGAGATTGTCAGAATTATATCAGAAAAATAATCTCCGCCACCATAAAGGTCAGGTTCTGTATTTTTGAACATTTAGGAATGCTACCTAACTGATAATAATACTGACTGCAGGTAAAGAGCATTTTAATAAACCTCAAATATGTTCTTTATCTTAAATTTCGGTAAATAATCCAAGTATCTGAATTTTCTGATATAAACTTGGCTATTTATTCTTTTTTTATACTTTTACCATCCGAAAATACAAAATTCCGAATCATATGACTGAATCTGTTTTAACCGGTACCGGGGAGAAGGAAAAGGAACAATCTGTTTCCTCATCAGAGAAAAAAAACACAAACAACGATAAAAACACTAAAAAACAAAAGGAAAAACTGACAATTTTCCGTAAGAAGAAACTAGCCGAGGTTTTTCTTTTCATTACCTCTCGCTGTAACTCAAAATGTAAAACCTGCTTTTATCACGATTTCCTGAACAGCAATCAGGATATGACCTTTGAACAGATAAAGCATATCTCGGAAACATCACCTGAATTCCGTAAACTATGGCTTTCAGGAGGAGAACCATTCCTGCGTGACGAATTGGCCGACATCATTAAACTGTTTTACGACAACAACAAAATAAAGGAGATAAACCTCCCTACAAACGGATTGTCCACCGAAAAAATAATTGAAAAAACAGGACAAATTCTGGAACAGTGCCCGGGCATGAAACTACACCTGAGTTTCTCTATCGACGGATTAGGAAAAACTCACGACGAGATCAGAGGCGTTCCGGGTAACTTCAAAAAAACTATCCGTACCATGGAGCTTGTCAAGGAGAAATACGGCAACAATCCCGATCTGCTGATAAACGTCACGACTGTTATCACTCCCGAAGGATACCATGAAGCTTTCGACCTGGGAGTATACCTCCTGAAAAAAGAGCTTATCTCCACTCAGTTTTTTGAAATAATCAGAGGTGATACTAAAGACCCGGATGTTAAGGAGCTTACAAAAGAAGAGATACGGGAATTACGTAAAAAGGTCTATCCTCTTGTTGCCGAACATGCAAAAATTCTTTTCAAAACCTTTAAAGGAGTTAAAAGAAAAATAGCTGAAACATATTATCTCGGCTTTGTACGTTTCCTCAACAATATTCAGGATGCAAACTTTTTCGGGCCTAAAGACTGGGGAATGAAATGTACTGCGGGTGAAACAACCATTGTGTTCGACCACAACGGCGATTTCCGCGCTTGCGAAATGCGTCCGGCAATAGGCAATATGAGAGATTATGATTACGATATGGAGAAAGCCCTCCACAGTGATGTAATGAAAAAGGAGATTGAAGAAATAGGAGGTGGCCGAAAAGCAAACTGCTGGTGTACCCACGGCTGCTGGATAACTTCATCTCTCATATTCAGCCCTACATCAATGCTGTTCCGTCTTCCGTGGGCTTACCATAAAGCAAAAGGTGACCTGATTGATAATTTCGAACTTCCGGATATTGACATTGAAGCTATAGAAAATTACTTAGAAGAGTAAAATGAAGATAGTTCTTTCAAGCAGAGGGTCAAGAGGTGATATTTACCCTGTTATTGAAATTGCATCCGCACTTAAAGAAAAAGGTCATAATGTTGCTGTAGCTGTCCCTGAAACATTCGGAGAGTATACCCGGTCAAAAGGGTTGGAACCGTTTCTGTACAGTGAAAACAGCGACAAAGTGATGCAAGACTTCGGACATGGAGTAAACTCATCAAAACAAGGGTTCAACTTTATTGCTTCATCGGTACAACAACAGTACGATTTTATGATGAAAGAGACCGAAGATGCAGATGTTCTCTTTGCCAGCGTAAGCGAAATGGCGGCTCCAACTGTTGCCGAATATCGTAAAATGCCTTTCTACCGAATAGCTTATGCTCCGATGCTTCCGGGAAAACAACCGCCTCCGCTGATACCGTTCCAGAATATGCCGAAACAACTTAATGTGGCAACATGGGGAGTGTTTCAGCTGTTGTCAACTCTGGTTGTGAAAAAGTTGCTCGACAAGAAACGTAAAGAATTAGGTCTTCCTCCGGTAAAAGATTCAAATAAATATTTTACACGCGAAAGTCATACTCTGCTTGCCATCAACCGCACTCTTGCTCCTCCTTGTAATACATGGGATAAAAAATATAAGTTCAGCTACACCGGTTACTGTTTTGGTAAAGCAGAAGAAGAGCTACCTGCAGATCTGATTGAGTTTATTGAAAATGGAAAACCACCTGTATATATCGGATTCGGCAGTGTTCACATAAAAAATCCGCAAAAATTCACAGATATTGTAATAGAAGCATCGCAAAAAGCCGGACAGCGAATTGTACTCAGCCGTGGCTGGACAGGACTGGGAAATGAAGATTATCCAGACAATATTTTTATTACTGACGACACCAACCATCACGCCCTATTCCCCAAAATGGCAGGGGTAATACATCATGGAGGAAGCGGCACAACACATATGGCAGCCAAAGCTGGAGTTCCGCAGTTCATCATGCCTGAAATGATAGATCAGTTCTACTGGGGCAACCGGGTATACAAAATGGGACTTGGTCCTAAACCGGTTTCGTCAAAAAAAATAACTGTAGACGGACTGGCTAAAGCTCTGGATAAAATATCGGATAGTAAGTATCGTAACAATTCCGTAAATCTGGGCGAAGAAATAAGAAAAGAAGACGGAGTGCGTAAAATAATAGATCTGATTACAAAAAACAACTCATAATTACCGTTGATACTGAATTCCGGACTGCTAAAACATAACGTTCTAACAAAGAAAAAAGCCTGTCAGGGGATGACAGGCTAGAAACATTCTGAAGAAAAAAATAAACTAACCTAAACCTTACACACATCCGAATGTTTCTATATTTGGGGACCAGGAGAGCCGTTTTTTTAATGTACCTGCAAATGTAAGGTCATATTAATGCTGTGTCAATAGTTAAAAGCAATTTTTTTTATTTTTAGTCACAAGGATATACCCAAAGTCGTCACTTCTAACAAAGTAAAGCCTGTCATACTGTGTTAGTCAGACTGGACTGTCTGAGTAAATTTTCCAACCAGGCTTCGTTCCCGAAATAATCGGCACAGACAGTTCCTCCTCACAGTGACGGAATTGTTTAAAGTATCTGTTTCAAGTTAAATTTGCACATCATTGCGAACCCCGTTTTACGGGGTGAAGTAATCTCAAAATGGTTGATGTCGCCTGCCCGACTTGATCAGGCGGGCCTGTCTGACAGGAATATCCAGGCAGGCTTCTTCGCTCACGCTCATTGCGATGACGCTGATACTCCGTCATTTTCTTATTATGCCCAAAAATCGGAGTGAATTCTCACAATGACGTGGGTATATTACTTTTTAAACATCCTAATGACTTTCATTTCTTATATCACAGGTTTTACTACTTTTGCACAAAACAACAGAACGTGATATATCCCGAAAGCTTCGAGCAGAAAATAAAGTTTAAGAATATCAGGTCGCTGGTAAAGGAGCAATGCATCAGCCCTCTTGGCAAAGAAGAGGTTGATGCCATGCAGTTTTATACCGATTTCGGATTCGTAAAAACACTTCTGTATCAGACTTCCGAGTTTGTTCGTATTCTACAGGAAGAAGAGAATTTTCCGTTGGGATACTTCATTGATGTGCGTGAACCACTTGCCCGCATACGGGTCGAAGGCCGTTTTATGGAAGAAGATGAGCTGTTTTCGCTAAAACGGTCATTGACCACGGTAAAAGATATTGCACATTTTTTCAGCAGCAAAGAGGAGGATGAATATCCTTACCTTAAAGAAAAGACAAAAGACATTCAGGTTTTCCCTCTTCTGATAGAACGCATTGATTCCATCCTCAACAAACACGGAAAAATAAAAGACAATGCGTCGCCTGAACTGGCACGCATACGCAGAGACATCAGAAATAAACAACAAAGCATCTCAGGTAAACTTTCGGCCATTCTGAAACAGATAAAGAAGAGCGGCTACACCGATGCTGATGTTTCGGTGGCCATTCGCGATGGCCGCGCGGTCATTCCCGTAAACTCGGCATACAAACGCAAAATCAATGGTATCATTCACGATGAATCCGCCACCGGCAAAACAACATTCATAGAGCCGGCCGAAGTAGTAGAGATTAACAACGAAGTGCGCGAACTTGAATATGCCGAACGCCGCGAAGTGGTAAAGATACTAATCGACACCGCAGATATTATCAGGCCCTACATTGATGACGTAAAAGATTCGTTCAGATTTCTGGGTGAAATTGATTTCATAAGGGCCAAAGCAAAGTTTGCTCTCAACATAAATGCCCTGCTGCCTGAAATTACCGACTCCACGGATTTCGACTGGGTTCAGGCAATTCATCCCCTGCTCTATCTGCAGCACACAGCAGCAGGAAAAGAGGTTGTCCCTCTCGACATCCGTCTTACAACACCCGACAAAAGGATACTTCTGATTTCAGGCCCTAACGCAGGAGGTAAATCAGTCTGCCTGCAAACCGTAGGCCTGCTTCAGTATATGCTTCAGTGCGGAATGCTGGTTCCTGTTGATGAGCAGTCGAAAATGGGTTTTTACAAAAATATATTCATCGATATGGGTGATGAGCAAAGTATCGAAAACGACCTCAGTACATACAGCTCACACCTGATGAATATGAAGTTTTTCATCCACAACAGCAACAAAGAAACTCTTCTTCTGATTGACGAATTCGGAACAGGAACTGAGCCGATGCTGGGAGGCGCCATTGCAGAGGCAGTACTCGGACAACTAAACAAACAGGAGGTTTACGGAGTAATAACAACCCACTACACCAACCTGAAGCATTTTGCCACCGAAACAGAAGGTATCGAAAACGGAGCTATGCTTTTCGATACACACAGGATTCAACCGCTGTTTAAACTACAGATTGGCCAACCCGGAAGTTCATTTGCTTTTGAGATAGCCAGAAAAATCGGCCTTCCTGAAGAGATACTGAAAGAAGCACAGGAAAAAATAGGCCAGGAACATATCGATTTCGACAAACACCTTCGCGAAATTGTGCGTGATAAGCGTTACTGGGAACAAAAAAGAAACAATATCCGCATAAACGACAAACGGCTGTCCGAAACTCTGGGTAAGTACCAAAAAGCTTTGCAGGATGTAAAAAAAGAACGTAAAGAGATACTTGAACAGGCAAAAACAGAAGCGGAAAGAATGCTTGCCGAAGCAAACAAAAAAATTGAAAACACCATTAAGGCAATCCGTGAAGCACAGGCCGAAAAAGAGAAAACACGCACTATTCGTAAAGACCTTGAAAGATTCAAACAGGAAAAGCTTGACCGGAAAACTGAAGAACAGAGCCGCATCGACCGTAAGATTGAAAAACTGAAAGAACGGGAACGCCGTAAAGCCGACAGAAAAAATAAAAAGGAGAATTCACAAACCAAAGAACCTAAAACACAAGATGACGGTATCATTAGTAAAGGCGATTTTGTAAAGCTGCAAGGACAGCCTGTACCGGGTGAGGTTATCGACGTTACGGGCAAAGAGGCCGTAGTGGCATTCGGCAATATGGTTACCACAGTAAAGCTTACACGCCTTGAAAAAATAAGCAGCAACGCATACAAGAAACAGGTAAAAACCAACAGTCAGTCAACTCCGGCTACAAGCGTTGCAGAACGAATACGTAATACAAAACTCAATTTCAAACCCGATATCGACATCAGAGGAATGCGTGCCAATGATGCCATCGACCGGGTAATGCAACATCTTGATGAAGCCATCATAGCCGAGACTCCCACGGTAAAGATACTTCACGGCAAAGGCGACGGAATTCTGCGCCAGATGATTCGTGAATACCTCGGTACTCTTCCTTTCGTTAAATCATTCCGCGACGAACACGTACAGTACGGCGGCAGTGGCATAACCATTGTAGAGCTGGATATCTGAGTCCTGTGTTTATGAATTATTGATACCAGTACACATGTACACTCATCAGGTGTTAATATTGCCAATTAAAAACTTTTTTATACTTTTAGACTTTCGTTTTTCGAAATTCTAATTTATAACATTTTTGCAATGAGACAACCTGAATCTATCATTGACAAGTTCCTTGATATTGAGGATCCGTGGAGCTTATCCGAGACAGAAAGAAAAGACCTGCTTACAGGTTCAATAATTGAAGCTGCTGAGCATCACTATAAAAACAACACCGTTTGGAGAAAACTTTGTGATGTAAAAAACTTCAAGCCTTCAGACATTAACAGTTACGATGACCTGAACCGTATACCCGTTATATCAACCAGAGCTTTCAAGGGCGGATTTGATCTGTTAAGTGTTCCCAAAGAAGACATTGTAAAAGTACACATGAGCAGTGGCACTTCAGGTAACCGCAGTCGGGTGCCAAGAGACCGGATAACACTGGAGAGAGCCCGAAAATCGATATTGAAAAGTAATGCCAAATTCCGTAAAGGAGATGCCGGATATCTTGGAATGATGTCCCCTTCTCCCGAAGAAATAAGCGACCTTACAATAGCCAACTATGCTAAAATTTCGCTTGAAGATTACAAAAGCTACGATTTTTTCCTGAAACTGGATGGAGGATTTGATCCTGAGAAAGTGGTGGAAAAACTGAACAGTGTTACCGACAGGCCTGTAAACCTGGGAGGTGCACCGATGTTAATACTTGCTCTTGCCGATTATGTAATGAAAACGGGCAATAAAATATTAACAATGGACGAAAACAGTGCTGTAACTTCAGGCGGTGGTTTTAAAAGTGCCAAAGGTGATGTAGTTGACCGAGAAACGTTCAACCAGATAGTAATGAAGGCATTCAACGTTAAAGAAGAAAATGTAAGAGATACATATTCAATGTCGGAACTTAACGGTGTGTTTAACGAATGTGAACATCACATGAAGCACATTCCTCCATTTTTCTACATAAGCATCCGCAACCCGTCAAACCTCGATGAGGAAGTACCTCTGGGCGAAGAAGGATTGCCAGTATTTATTGATCCGCTTGCTCACTCATATCCGGGTTTTATCATTGCCGACGACATTGTTTCAATTAAAACAGGACCATTCGAAGAATGCGCCTGCGGAATAGTAGGGCCTACTTTCGCCCCGAAAGTAAGAAGAGCTGAGGGGGCTGAGGAAAAAGGATGCGGACGCCACGTTGATGAATTGTCCGAACAACTCAGCAACTAAAAAACACATGATACAGGCATTAGTTTTTAATCAGTAAATATATCATTACGGAGGATTAAAACATGTTTGTGCATCACATGAATGCATTACCTTTTTTAAGCAGATTTTCTACTAGAAAAATTTTAAACTGATGAAAGAAATTATTGATATACCTGCAGTTATTGCAGGAAGGGAAGTTTTTGGCAAAGATAACATAACAAAGCATGAAGGTATTTCAGGAAGCGTTACTATACGTACTCCTGAAATCACCAAAGACCGTTTAAATGATATTTTTGAACATGAAAAAGCTGTAAACACCCTTCCTATTAATGAAATCATAAGTTTCATCGAAGAGGTTGGTAAAAAGTGGGCAGATCCGGACTATCCCCTGAAAAAAGAGGCACTGGAAATAATGATGCACGTCACCCAGTTCAGTAAAAAGGAACTACTGGAAGATTTTGGGAATATACCATTGGTTATGAGTCGTGAGACATTCATTGACAAGGTTATGGCCACGGAATTCGGCGGTACCGATATGCTCGACAACTGGGTTGTAAGAGGTGGTTGCGAAGTGAAGGCTGTTCCGCGCGGAAGCTTCCTGCATATTCTTGCAGGAAATGTTCCGGGAGTAGAAATGGTTTCACTTATAAGAGGTTTACTTACCAAAAATCTAAATATCCTCAAGACTGCAGGGGCTAATCCGGTTACTCCTTATTATTTGCTTAAAAGTTTTATGGAAATAGACCCGGAACATCCGCTTACCCGTTCAATTTCAGCATTCCACTGGAAAAGAGGTTCAGAAATAGAAAAGCATATTTACAAAAGAGTCAGCTCTGCTTGTGTCTGGGGTGGTTCTGATGCTGTTTATGCTGCCTGGCGACATGCACGTCCGGGACTCGAAATTCTTGATTACGGTCCGAAACGCAGTATGGTTTTCATTGGTAAAAAAACACTTAATGATAACAACAAACTTCACGAAGCTGCTCATGCCCTGGCAAAAGACACTACTATTCACGACCAGCAGGCATGTCACTCTCCTCAGGTGGTTTTCGTTGAAGGTGAAACCGATAAATTTTGTGAGAACCTGGCATCTGAACTCACAAAGTTTGCAAAAGAATATCCACGTGGTGGCGAAAGCCTGGACAGACAGAGTGAACGATCGCACCTGCGCATGATGCATGAGCTGAGCGGCAATAAGGTTTATCATCCCGGAAGCCACGACTGGACGCTTATCGTGACAAAGGATTTCACAGCAACAGCGCAGTCTCCTCTGGGAAGAACTCTTTTTGTTATCCCTGTTGATTCACTTGGTGATGCCGTAAAATATGCCGATCACTACACTATGGTAGCAGCATTCTCCGACCGTGAAGACCTGAACAAATACAGGGACGAGCTTGCAATGCAAGGAGTGGACCGCCTTACCGATGTAGGCCGTATGGGACTTCTTCCTGCCGACACACCTCATGAAGGAAGGTATGACCTTTCGCGTCTGGTGAAATTTGTTAGTACGGACAGGTAAAATAAATTCATCTTGTAGGAACACACGGCCGTGTGTTCCTACATTATCAAAACAACGTGGGAACTATTTTCAATAATATTTTAATCTCACAACACAGACCAATATAGCGGTGCGCTGCACCTTGCTTAGATCAGATATTCTGATTCTACAAATATCATCGGTGCTCTGCACCTGAACCTAATAGCGGCAGAGCCGCGTAACATTTGTAGAGTAACATTTTACGATACAACAGAGGTACAGAGTACCGGAATATCAGTAACTAAACACAGAAGAACTCTATCAATAATGACACAAAACAAAAAGACCGCCCTAATAACCGGAGCATCAAGCGGAATAGGAAAAACTTATGCCGGATATCTTGCATCACTCGGGTATGACCTTATACTTGTTGCAAGAAGAGAAAAACTTCTGACAGAACTTGCTAATGACCTGACTGCAAAATATAAAGTAAACTCAGAGATACTTACCGCAGACCTTTCGCAGCACGAAGGTGTTGTCAAGGTGAAAGAGTTCCTGAACAACGCTGCACCTGATGCATTCATTCATGCAGCAGGATACGGCACCAGAGGTTTCTTTTATGAAGTGGATGAAGACCTGATTGAACGTCAGGTTTACCTGATGACAGTAGCAGGAACTGTTCTTGCCAGAGCAGTATTACCTGCCATGATAGAAAAGAAAGAGGGAGTAATAATTTTTGTGTCTTCGGTAGCTGCTTTTATCAGCACCGCACAGTATCCGGTTTATTCTGCTGTTAAAACATACGCAAATACTTTCATAACCGGGCTGCGCGATGAGCTTGCTGCAACAAATATAAAAGTACAATCTGTTTGTCCGGGAGTGACCCGTACAGAGTTCATGCACACAGAGCAGTACAAAGAGAAGAATTTTGACTACTCTTTTGTTCCTGAAAAATACTGGCAGGACCCGGAAGATGTTGTGAAAGAGTCATGGGAGCGGCTTACAAAAAAATACAAACCAATTATTGTTACAGGAAAATACAATCGCTTTCTGGTAGGAATGTTAACAGCTCCTTTCATTGGTGGACTTATAAAAAAACGAATTAGTAAAAATATAAGAAAACGGATAAAAAAAGGATTACCTGTTGAGATATGATTTTAATTAGAACTGTTTGGCCGGAATGAGTAAAAATCATTTAACCATACATGTATTTCAAACATCTTTAACAGATATCATACCTCACTCTCACTTTACTAAAATAAACCCAAATTGGTCGTTAGAAAGTGATGAAATCACTCAACTAAGGACTACATGCGGGTTAAGACTTACTGTTTTGGAGATAGACAAAACAGATGAATATCTTAATCGATGAGGATTAAATTTCAGAACAGTAATTTAAATGTACAAACAACCA
>JAADEM010000085.1 GCA_013153405.1 Chlorobiota bacterium | reverse complement strand
ATTTGCTACATGAGTATATATTTCATTACATCCCTTTTTATGATAAATACCAGGATCCTCAAAAAATTATCGTTATAGCTGTTTTTACAATTCCCCTGCTTTCATTTTTTGGTTTAAAAACGTTGTATAAAAGACCTGAATTATTAAAGGAAAAGATAAAGTGGTTTATTCTAGCATTTTTAATTACTGGTGGATTAAGTTTAATTTTTGCATTAGTACCAAATCATATTTTTTCGTTTCTTACACAATTTGAGAAAGACTTTTTTACAGAACAGATTTTAAAAGGAGGTGAAAATGCAAATATGTTTTCTCTATTTCAGTTAAATCTTATAAATGCCAGAAAAGCTTTGTTTGTTGCCGATGCATGGCGATCTTTCTTTTTCATAGCACTTGCAGCTGTATCATTATTAATGTATTCGAATAACATTATTTCAGCCAGGTATCTTACTTTGGGTTTAACTATTCTTATATTAGTAGATTTATGGGGAGTTGATAAAAGATATCTGAATAGTTCTGATTTTATATCTAAATCTGAATATGAGAAATTCTTTAGTCAATCAAAAGCTGATATTCTTATTAATCAGGATAAAGACCGTTATTACCGTGTATTCACTGTTTATACTAATCCGTTTTCTGAAGTTAATACATCTTATTATCATAAGTCTGTGGGAGGATATAATAACCTTATTTTACGTCGTTATAGTAATTTAATAAAAAAATATCTTTTACCGTATCGGAAACAATTTGTTTATGTTCTTAAAAAACCTGGCGCTATTCCCGGCGACGGAGAGGCCCTTCTTGACAATATGCCTGTTCTGAACATGCTTAATGTTAAATATGTTATCTATAATCCTTCCGATCCTCCTGTTTTTAATCCTGATTACATGGGAAATGCATGGTTTGTTAAAGATGTTGAAATCGTTTCGGGAGCTGATGAATCCTTGGAGAAAACTGGAAAATGTGATCTACACAATACTGCAGTAATTGAAAACTTATATGCTGATAAATATGAAAATTATCATGTTGATTCAGTTACAGGGCAAATACATTTAAATTACTATTCACCTGATAATTTGATGTTTAATAGTTCATCAAAACAGGATCAGATTGCTGTTTTCAGTGATATTTACTATCCGTACGGCTGGAATGCATATATCGACGGAAAACCTGTTGAGGTAATACAGGCAGATTATACTTTACGTGCATTAAAGGTTCCTGCCGGTGAGCATACAATAGTTTTTAAATTTGAACCCGATTCGTATAAATATGGGAAAATTATTGCTGGTATTTCATCGATAATAGTTTTGATACTTATTGCTGCGGGCGTATATTTGTTTTTTAAAAAACAAATAAAAACTTTAGGTAAGGAAGAATAACCGGATTACGGTTTATATTTTTAACCTGATAATTAATAATATTATGTCAAAAAACAATATCAATTGTATAGGGGTGATGACCAGTGGTGGTGATGCACCGGGAATGAATGCGGCTGTTCGTGCCGTTGTGAAAACAGCTTGTAAATCAGGCATAGATGTTTTTGCTATTTATCAGGGTTACAAAGGGATGGTAGAAGGTGGCGATATGATAAAGAAAATGACAAGTGACGATGTTGGTGGTATACTTCATAAGGGTGGAACGGCAATTGGTACCGCCAGATGTCACAGGTTTCGTGAGAGGGCAGGCCGGTTGGTTGCAGCAAAAAATTTAATAGAAAGAAAAATAGATAATCTGGTTATTATTGGAGGTGACGGAAGTTTGACCGGAGCTAATTTGTTCAGGGATGAATGGCCGGGTTTGGTTCAGGAACTTCTTGAAAATAAAGAAATAACCAAAGAACAGGCTCAACGTCATCCTTTGTTGAAAATCGTCGGGCTGGTTGGTTCCATTGATAATGACCTTTCAGGCACCGATATGACTATTGGAGCCGATACTGCACTTAGACGAATTATTGATGCTATTGATGCTATTTCAAGTACCGCTGCGAGCCACGAACGAACCTTTGTGGTCGAGGTAATGGGCCGTAACTGCGGTTATCTTGCACTTTTCAGTGCAATTGCAACAGGAGCTGATTATGTTCTTATTCCTGAACGGCCTCCGGTTGATGATGACTGGGGAAAATCTATGTGCGACTACCTCTCTGAAGGACGTAAAGCAGGTAAGAAAAAGAGCCTCGTAATAGTTGCCGAAGGAGCCATTGATAAATACGGAAATCAGATTAGAAGTACCGATGTTGTATCTAAACTCAAAGAGCATTTAAAGGTAGATGTTCGACTTACAATTCTCGGTCATGTACAGAGAGGAGGTTCTCCTACAGCATTTGACAGGTATATGAGTATTGTTCTGGGACATGCTGCAGTTAAGCATTTGATAGAAAGTACTGGTGATAACGAATCAAAGATAATCGGCCTGCAGAAAAATCATGTTACCGAATTATCCCTTACCGAAAGTATCGACCGTACCCGTTCCATAGCAAAATATATAAAAGAGGGTAACTTCGATAAAGCAATAGAATTGCGTGGAGGAAGCTTTAATGACGAGCTGAAGACATTTAAAACGCTTGCACAGGCATTCCCTTCCACCGAAACAAAAAGCGGCCGTAAACTGAATATTTTGGTGCTTAATGCCGGTAGTCTTGCTCCGGGAATGAATGCTGCGGTAAGAACTGCAGTAAGAATTGCTCTTGAAGGCGGTCATAATATTTATGGAGTAAAAAACGGGTTTAAAGGACTAGCCGAAGGAGATATAGTACCTGTGTCATGGATGGAGGTTGAAGATTGGGCATCAGAAGGTGGCTCATTCCTTGGAACTAACAGAATGCTGATTGAGGGAAAGGATTTTTATGAAATTGCGAAAACTCTTGAGAAATGGAAAGTTGATGGTATAATTATGATAGGAGGCAGTACGGCCTATGTTAATGCTTATCGTATGCTTCAAAAGAAAAATGATTTTCCAGCATTCGATATCTCTACGGTTTGTATTCCCGCTACTATAAATAATAATCTTCCGGGTACTGATTTTTGTATCGGTTCCGATACTGCACTTAATAATATCGTTGATGCCATTGATAAAATAAAGGAATCGGCTGTTGCCACTACACGGACTTTTGTGGTGGAGGTTTTTGGTCGGTATTGTGGTTTTCTTGCTCAGATGGGAGGTCTTGCAACCGGTGCCGAACGTGTATATATTCATGAAAAGGGAATTCATCTAGATGATCTTAAAGATGATGTTAAAATGCTGGTTAAACGTTTTAAGGAAGGTAAGCGGCTTGGTCTTGTCATTAGAAATGAATTTGCCAATAAAATTTATACTACTGCATTTGTTTCTGCTCTTTATGAGGAGGAAGGTGGTGATGTGTTTGATGTCCGTCAGGCAATATTAGGTCACCTACAGCAGGGGGGGAAACCCAGTTCATTCGACAGGGTTCTTGCAACACGGCTTGCTGCAAAAGCTGTGGATCTGCTCGAGAAACAACGTGATGATGAAGAAAGGCAGTATTACAGTTTGGGATTGAAAGAGGGACAACTGGTGGTGGAAGAACTTGACAGGCTTCCTTCACAGGTGAATATGGAATATTTCAGGCCCAAAAAACAGTGGTGGATTAACCTTGGGGAAATAAATGATACCTTTAAATAATGTCATTGTAAGGTATTTCACCTTTATACTTTAATTTATTTAACCAGAGCTTTTTTTAAGAAAGAATAAAATATATTTTTACATCGTTATTCCCGAATTGTATAACGATGTGTGATGAAAATAAAACTTTATCTCTTATTTTATATTTTATACTCATGTCTGCCTTCTGTTACTGTGGGCCAGAATATTAAAGATACTACAGATATATCAAAGAAAACTTTCAGACTTGGTGAAGTTGTGGTGATTAAAACCAGGGATGAAGATTACGTTTCTGCTGATGATATTGAAAAAAACAATTCAAAGAATGTGGCAACAGCAATAAAAATTTTGCCATCGGTTGTTTTCAGCCGTTCCGGATCTCGTTTCGAAAGTACTGTATTTATCCGTGGTTTTGATATTCGTAGTGTACCTGTATTTATCGACGGAATACCGGTCTATGTTCCTTACGACGGAAATATCGACCTGGGAATGCTAACTACATACAATGTTTCAAAAATTGATGTATCAAAAGGTTATTCATCAATGATGTATGGTTCAAATACTGCTGGAGGAGCCATAAATATAATCAGCAGCAAACCAGGGAAAAATTCTGATCTTAAAGCAAGGGCAGGAGTAATGAGCGGAAATGGTTATGAAGCTGCAGCGAGTATTGGCAGTAATTTCGGGAAAGGATATATTCAGGCAGATTTTTCGGTTATTAACAGAGATTATATTCCTCTTTCGGCAAAATTCGACACTGTTTCATTACAAACCGACTATGCATTGAACAACTCTTTTTACAGTAATATTAAAACCGGTTTTAAAGCAGCTTTTACTCCTGACAATGCTGACGAATACAGTATAAGTTATTTTTATACACACGGTACTAAAGGGAACCCTGTTTATCTGGGTAATGATCCTGATACGAGGGTTAGATACTGGCAATGGCCTTACTGGGATAAACAAAGTATTTATTTTATATCCGGAACTTCCATTGCCAGAAATATAATCCTGAATACCCGTATTTATTACGATATGTTTAAAAATAAACTTAGTAGTTTTGATGATGAATCATATACCACGCAAGAGATGCGTTATGCATTTAATAGTTTCTACGATGATTATACATTAGGTGGAAATGCAGAACTGTCGATTGAGACAGGTGATGAAAATACGCTGAAGATGTCAGTACATATCAAGAACGACCATCACCGCGAACACAATGATGACAGTCCTTGCACAAATGTAGCTGATAATACCTTTTCTGCAGGATTCGAGGATGTATTTATGCCTGGTTCCGGAATTACCATAATTCCCGGTATTTCATATGACCTGCGTAAATCGTTGATTGCTGAAACGTATGATCCTTTTAAAGACAGTATTTATACTTTTCCCGATAATTCAAATGATGCTCTGAATGCACAGATCGCATTTTATTATAAGTTCAGCGATAAAATGATTTTAGATTTTAATATTGCCTCTAAAAGCCGGTTTGCCACAATGAAAGACCGGTATTCGTTTCGTATCGGAAAATCGATACCTAATCCTGAACTAAAATCGGAGAGAACTCTTAATATTGAACTTGCAGGTACTTTCAGAATATCAAAAGTACTCAAAATAAGGCCGGAGATATATTACAGCAGGTTGAGTAATACAATTCAGCCGGTGAGCAATGTTTCCGGGGATCTTTATCAGATGCAAAACACGGGGAATTCGGTATTTTCAGGAACCGATATTTCGGTGAATTACACACCGGTTACTGAGCTTGAATTTTTTACATCTTATTCATATATCAACCGGAAAAATCTGAGTAATCCTGATATTCTTTTTATAAATGTTCCTGATCATAAATTGTTTGCATCTGCAGGATATACTTTTGCCCGAAGACTTTCAATTTATGTTTCGGCAGAATATCTGTCGGAAAGAGTAAACACGAGTGACGGTTCAAGAGTAGCTCCAGCATACGGAATTGCAAATATTAACATGTCATATCTTTTAACGAAACATGTTAAGATTGAAACAGGGATAAATAATATTTTTGATAAATTTTACATGATAGAAGAGGGATATCCTGAACCTGGACGTAACTTTTATGCAAGTCTGTATTTAGGTTTATAGCAATTAAATAATCAGAAAAATATACAAAGACTCTGATAAAAAATTGTTTGTAAGGCGAAAATATGTGATATTTAAAATTTTATAATGTCTTTAAAACAAGTAAATAAAAATAATTTAAGTGAAGTTTGGCTTAAAGCATCAATTCTTGGGTCCAACTGGGCAGCTTCTGAAATAATTCTGGGCAGTTTTCTTCATAATCTTCATTTTCCGTTTAAAGGAAATATACTTACCGCGATAGGCCTCGTATTGATGATTTCAGTTGCACATATCTGGAAAGACAAAGGTCTTTTCTGGCGCAGTGGTCTTATTTGTGCTTTAATGAAAACAATGTCTCCCAGTGCTGTGATATTCGGCCCAATGGTTGCAATATTTTTTGAGTCGGTTTTGCTGGAAATTTCCACCCGTATCCTTGGCCGCAATTTTATTGGATTTTTTGCCGGCAGTGCGTTGGCTATGTTGTGGATACTGTTTCAAAGAATTATTAACATCATAATTTTTTATGGTTTCAACATTGTTGAGATTTATGCTGATCTGCTGCGCTATGCAGAGAAAGAATTAGGGATAAGTTTTGATACGTTATGGATGCCGGTATTACTTCTTGCTGGAGCATATGTTATGTTCGGACTTTTTACTGCTATTGTTGCGGTGCGTATTGGTAAACAGGTTAAAAAGAATCCAATGCATTTAAACCTGAAGTATCCTGATGAAAACATTCAATACAAGGTAAAACCCGGAGCCGGGTTTCAGTATTCGATTACCTGGCTGGTATTCAGCTTTGTGGCATTAATTTCTGCTCTTGTTATCAACAGCCGTTTCTCTCCGGTAGTATGGATGCCGTTATCGGTAGCTCTTGTGGCATTATGGGTAATGAGATACAAAAGGGCTATGCGTCAGATTTCAAGGCCAAAGTTCTGGATATCTTTCGGGATTATAACTATTCTTGCATCTTTATTGTTTTCTTACTTTAACGATGCCGGATGGAAAGAGGGGTTTCTTATTGGTTTGCAGATGAACTACAGAGCAGCGGTAGTTGTGGTTGGATTTGCTGTTCTGAGTACTGAACTTTATAATCCTGTTATCCGGAATTTTCTGGCTGGTTCCGTGTTTAAACAAATCCCTGTTGCTCTCGAGATTTCATTTGAATCTTTACCTTATGTGATTGCGAACCTGCCTGATGCACGTCGGTTTCTTAAAAATCCGGCTTATGTAATAAGGCTGTTAGTACGTTTTGCCGAAGAACGGTATAAAGAGCTTAAACAGGAAGTGTATAGTGATGTTTTTATTGTTTCTGGTAATGTAGCAGAAGGAAAAACAACTTTTCTCGGTAATCTTGCCACAGTACTTAAGGATAAAGGTATTTCCGTAGGTGGTGTTTATTCAAAACGAATTGTTGCAAATGGAGATACCATTGGGTACAATATTGTGTCTTTTACTTCAGGTAAAGATGTTCAATATCTTCAATTAAAGGATGGAAAAGTTAATAACGAAATAGGGAGATGGAAAGTTATTCCAGGCTCCTTTGGCGTGGCAAAAGAAATATTCAGAGCTGAATTGGAAGAAGAAAAAAAGGTGGTGATAATTGATGAAGCTGGTAAGCTGGAAATATGTGGCGGAGGCTGGAAAGATGAAATTGATTCAAGGTTAAAAAGGCGTGGTTCCGTACTGGTATTATCGGTAAGAAAAAAGTATGTTGAGGATGTGATAAAAACGTTTCATATACATAATCCCCATATTATTGATGTAGCTGACGAAAAAGCTTTGAAAAAACTTGTGTCACTCATTGAAAAAAGCTTACAGTAATTTCAGGAGTATAAATTTTAAAACCATTGTGTTTATCTTTGTTATTAATTTGCTTTCCTGATTAATCATATTACATTACAGACATTTCTTTGAAAATATATTTTTTATTTTAATTATTACAGATATGACATCCATATTCGAGAATCAGAAAATATCTCCCGAACAACTGCCTGAGGTAAATGAGCATGATTTTGTACCACTTGATCCAGCTTATAAAAGATACCTTTTCCTTGTTTATTCATTAACTACCTTGTTTTTAGTTGCTGGAGCTGTTGCGTTTCAATATTTTTCTCGGGGAACGGGTGTTTGTATGTGGGTGTATGTTTTAGTTTATGTGTTAGTATTACTATTCTTTATTTTCAATACTTTATTAATCAATGCAGGATTCCCGTTAAAAGGATATTTGCTTCGTGAGCATGATCTAATATACAGGTCGGGATATTTGGTTCGTAAAATTACAGCCATACCAAAAAACAGAATACAACATGTAGAAATTCGACAGGGAGCTATTGCACGAATGTTTGGTATCTCAAAACTGTTGATTTATACCGCCGGAGGCAGTAGGAGCGATCTTTCGGTTCCGGGACTTTTGCCCGAAGTGGCTCAACAGCTGAAAGAACATTTAACTCTAAGTATTTCGAAACATGAGTAATACTGACTGGACAAAACCGCAGAGGCAGGCACCGGCAGGTTTAATACTTTTTTTCGGTGATAATTTCCGTAAGATTATTCGTATGTTTTTTCCGGTCTTTATTGGTGTTGTTTTACATAAAGGCGATGGTGATAACACGGTACTCTACATATGGGCAGTAATAATTCTTTTATTTCTTGTATCACTGAGTGCTGTATTAAGTTACCTTTATTTTAAATTCAGCATTGTTAATGATGAATTTGTACTTCAAAAAGGTTTTTTTAGGAAAGTCAGGCTTACAATTCCTCTCGAAAGAATTCAGACGATTAATATAAAACAGAATATTATTCAGAAAATTTTGGGTGTTGTTTCTCTAGAAGTTGATACTGCAGGAGCTGCTAATGCAGAGGTTAAGCTAAAAGCTATAAATTATCGTTTGGCTAAAGAACTGGAGAAAGAACTTAAAAATAGTTCTGACAAAAAATCAACACATGAACCGCTGCCAAAAAAAGAAGACGATAGGATAATTTTAAAACTCAATGCCGCCGACTTATTCAAAATAAGCATTACCGAGAATCACTTCAGGAGTTTTCTTCTAATACTTGTTTTTGTGAACTGGATTTATACTCAGATAAAGGATTTTTACAACGAGGAGGTAAAAAGGTTAGCAAAAGAAGGTATGAATAGTGTTGAAAAGCTTGATTTTAGTCTGTGGATATGGCTTTTTGTTTTCATGGTGCTCGTATCGGTTATGATTAGTTTCATAAGGGTTTTTCTTAGATATTATGATTTTAATCTGTCTCATGCCGGAAATACTTTTATTGTTGAATTCGGATTATTTAACAGGCGTGAAATAAATGTTCCGATTAGTAAAATACAACTTCTCGAAGAACATATAAACCCATTGCGCAAACTACTTGATTTTCGTACTCTTGTTTTAAAACAGGCTTCGTCTGACGATATAAAAAGAAAACAGGCCGTGGCTATACCTGCATGCAGGAAATGGCATTTAAAATTAATTGAATCAATAATCTTCAGAGATACCGGTTCTGAGTTTACAAGGCCGTTATATTCTCATCCTGTGTATTTTATAAGAGGATTTGTCTTTTATTCTCTGGCTGTTTTAGCTTTATCTGTTTTTGCATCTGAGATGTTGATTATGTTTTCGTGGTGGATGTTTACTGCCGTAGAATTTGTGCTTGCTTTTTTGTTTTATCTTGCAGGAAAAAAACGTAGTTTCAGGTTTAACGATGTGCTGATTCAAATAACCAAAGGAATGATTGGAACTTCTACTTACCGTATGGCTTCGTTTAAGATTCAGGGAGTAAAATTCAGACAATCGGTTTTTCAGAAAATGCGTAAAAGAGCCGGAATTACTATTTATACCGCATCGGGTGACGAACTGAATGTTCCTTACATTGACGAAAAACAGGCCAGGGATATTTTTAATTACCTTCTTTATAAAATTGAAAGTTCAGACAAACCATGGATGTGAAAAAGAAGTCTTTTATGTAAATTTATCCCGTTCCTAAGGAGCTTTAAAAAACTACCCGGTTTATCAATTCCTTTCTAAAATGTAACGCATCAGACCGGTCTGGCGGGTATGACTAGGCCTGGAATATCCAGAATATTTTATGTTTAGTATTCAAGAAAACTTTTAAGAAAATTGTTTTCTGATTTTTTAATTTCATCCACACTTCCGACTGCTTCCGTTTTACCGTTGTTAAGTACAATTATTTTGTCAGCCAGGGAAAAAGCTTCTCTGTGATCGTGAGTAACGTATACAATGGTAACATTAAATGAATCTTTTAAAGCTTTAATATGTTCAAGTATTTTTCTTTTCAGGTGTATATCAAGATTCGATAATGGTTCGTCCATCAGTAAAATATCAGGTTCCAGGACAAGAGAGCGAGATATGGCTACAAGCTGTTTTTGTCCTCCCGATAACTGATGCGGATATTTTTTAGCAAGGTTTTTTATTCCGAAATGCTCCATAATATTCATTACTTTCTCCTGGGCATTAGTTACCTTATTCTCTTTTAGTCCGAACTCTATGTTTTTGTATACTGTAAAATGTGGCCATAAAGCTAAGTCCTGAAATATAAATCCAGTATTTCTTTTGTCAGGAGGAACAATATTGCGGGAGTTTGCAGACAAAAGTATTCCGTTTTTAATGATGTCACCTTTTTCCGGGGTTTCTAATCCGGCAATTAAACGCAATATTGTGGTTTTGCCGCAACCCGAATTACCGAGAATACATGTTATTTCCCGGTTGTTTATTGTTAATGAAAAATCTTCGAGAACAGTATTGGTGTCGTATGAAAAGTATATGTTTTTTAATTCAATCATTCAGACCGGTTTACATTTCAAATGTTACTTTTTCAGCTCTTTTGTTTTATCATTTAAAAATGTGGTAAATTCTTTTTCGATTGCTTCAAATTTTTTTAGAATCTTTTTTCCGAAAGGTGTTATTTCCGCAATTCCTCCCTGACGGCCGCCGTGTTTTAAAATGATTACCGGAGATTCGGCACTCTTGTTCATTTTGTTTATTCCATACCATGCTTTGCGGTATGAGATATTGAGTTCGGCAGCAGCTTTTCGTAATGAACCCAGTTCGGCAGTTTTTTTTAACAGCAGAGCTTTTCCTTCACCAATGAATGCTTCATTGTTTATTTCGATCCATATACGTCCTTTTACTTTATATGTACTGTTTTTTATTTCGGTCATTTCTGAATTTCAGAAGTATGTTTTAAATGTATAAATTCTTTTTGGTACTTCAACAAAAAACCGGAAGTGTTTGTTTCCGGTTTTTCTGTTATGAAAATGACATTATTTTCCAAAATTTTGCAGCTATATCATGTCTTTAGTCTATTTCTGAGTAAGTAGTTCTTTTATGCCTCCCAGTGAACTTAACACTCCTGATGCTTCATAAGGAATGTAAACGGTTTTGTTGTCCTGGCCTGATACCATTTCCTGAAGTGTGGAGATATATTTTGTAGCTATCAGATAGTTTATGGGATCTCCGTTCTGCGTTTCAATTGCCTGTGTAATTAACTTAATTGCTTCAGCTTCAGCTTCGGCTATTCTGATTTTTGCCTGTGCCTGTCCTTCTGCCCTTAGAATCTCCGACTGTTTTTCTCCTTCTGCTTTTTTAATCTGGCTTTCGCGAATCCCTTCTGCTTCAAGAATTTTGGCTTTTTTCATTCCTTCTGCTTCAAGCACAGCAGCTCTTCTGTCACGTTCGGCGCGCATTTGTTTTTCCATTGCCTCTTTAATGTCTTCGGGCGGATTTATATCCTGCAGTTCAACACGGTTTACTTTTACACCCCACTTATTTGTAGCTTCGTCAAGTATGGTGCGTAGTTTTGAATTAATGGTATCACGGGAACTTAGTGATTCGTCGAGCTCAAGTTCTCCAATAACATTCCTAAGAGTAGTCTGGGTAAGTTTTTCAATGGCATCGGGAAGGTTTTCTATTTCATAAATAGCCCTTACAGGATCCATTATCTGGAAATACAGCAATGCATTTATCTGTACATTGACATTATCTTTAGTAATTACATTTTGTTTAGGAAAATCGTAAACAGTTTCGCGAAGGTCTATTTTTGTTTTCTTTTTGAATCGAACATATTTTTCACCATCCATACCTTCAATTATGTACCGCCAGGTAATTTCCCGTGGTCTGTCAATTATTGGCCATATGATGTTTATTCCTGATGTAAGTGTACGGGAATATTTTCCGAGTCGTTCTATTACCATTACCTCAGATTGCTGAACTATTTTAAAACCTAAAATAGCAAAAATGATTATGAACAGGGCCAGAAATCCGGCAATAAAAATAAGTCCTTCCATGGTTATTGATTTACGGGTTCAACAATTAAAATTATACTGTCGATGGATACAACCCTGACGGCTGTTCCTTGTTTTATTATTTCATTATTTTTCGAAACAGCCTTCCAGTCGTCACCATCTATCTTCACTCTGCCGGTGTTCTTGTTTTTATCAATCTCTTCGGTTACTATTCCTGTTTTTTCAAAAAGAGCATCCCTGTTTGTTTTTATTTTCTCCTTGTGTCCATATTTTAACATCAGCGGCCTGATAAAAAAGAATGTAGTAAGTACACCCAGGGAGAACATTAACAATATCCAAAACGCTCCCATGTTGAGCCAGCTTCCCAATGCGGCAAATAAAAATCCTATACCGGCCGAACCGGCAATGAACCCTGCTGTAAATATTTCAATAATGAATGCAATGATTCCTAGTACTACGAGAAAATGCCAAATTTCCATTTTGTTTCTGTTAATAAATCTGTCTTTTAAAAATAAGTAATAATATCGTTTTAAAAAAAAATATTTGTATTAACCAGTGTTTTTAATAATGTTCCAGTATTTTTGCCATATACACGATATCAGGCCGGAAAGATGAAAAATATATTTTACATAATGTCGGGGATTATGCTTTTGCTGTTTTTCAGTAAATGTGATGAAATGGGGGATATCTGTCTTTCGAATCAGAATGCTGCTCAGGCCGGTTTGTACTCATCCTACCATACATCAGACACAGACACTGTCCTTACCGATTTGGACATAAAAGGTATAGGCAATGACAGCCTTCTGTATGAGGATGCATCGCTCAGTAAACTTTTTTTACCTCTTTCGATGCATAGTGACACAACAGCCTTTCAGATAAAAATAAAAACATTGCTTGACACATTATGGTTTTCGTACAAAAGAACCCTGGTACATGTTTCGGGCGATTGTGGTATGTTTGTCGAATCGGATATTGACACCGTATGGTTTACCGGTCGTTTTATTGATTCCATAGCTATTAGTGATCCGTTTATCAGATACAATGAGAATATCGAAAACATTAAAATATATATTAAGTAGTCTGCTATTTCTTACTGTTTATTCCGCTAACGGCCAGACGGTTGAAATTGAGTCTGAAAAGCCAGTAAAGAATAAGGTTGTAGAAGGACTGTCAATAGGTGTAAATGTTGCTCCGTTGATTATTATTCCGTTTGAACCCGGACGTATAGGATTTGGGTTTGTTGGTCGTTATATTTTTAAACAGGATTGGTCTGTTGTTGGTGAGACAGGTTTTGAGAATGTGGATGTTGAAAAAGATACATACCGTTACAAGTCTAATGGCGGTACTCTTAAACTTGGTGTGGATTACAATTTCTTTCATGTAGACGAGCCGGGTAATAACGATAATATCACAATAGGCTTGCGTTACGGGTTTGCAACACAAAATCAAGAAAGTCCGTATTATAAAGTTATTGATGATTACTGGGGCGATTATATAGGCTCTTTCGGAAAATCAAATGTCACTTCAAATTGGATGGAGATGGTTTTTGGTATGAGAACGGAAGTGTTTAAGAACTTTTTTATGGGATGGAGTGTTAGAATGAAAATACTTATTGATTCACATACCGATAATGCGCTGGAACCGTATACTATTCCCGGGTATGGAAAATGGGATAATAAAGTAAACCTGGGATTTTCATATACTTTTGAATATCAAATCCCGTTTAAAAAGAATTAGTAAAATATTTTGCAATAGCCGGCTTTCGGTAAATTTAAATTCAGTTATGAAAAAAGTTTGTGTTTATTGTGCTTCGAGTACCAGAATTGATAAAAAATATATGCAGGTGGCAGAATTACTTGCCACGGAGCTTGTAAAAAACGATTATGGTATTGTTTACGGAGGAGGGGCGGTTGGATTGATGGGAGCGCTGGCAAACCGTGTGCTTGAGCTGAATGGTGAAATAACAGGTGTTATCCCAAAATTCATGGTTGAGGTTGAATGGGCACATAAAGGTGTGAAAAATATGATACAGGTTGAAACAATGTATGAACGTAAAACAAAACTTATTGAAGATGTTTCTGCCGTTATCGCACTGCCGGGAAGTACCGGTACTCTTGATGAACTTATAGATGTTGTCTCTCAAAAAAAACTGGGTATTTTTACAAAGCCGATAATTATAATCAACTCATTCGGATTTTATGATCCTCTGTTTGAGATGCTTGATAAAATGATTGAAGAAAAATTTATGCGTCCTGAACATCGCATGATCTGGTCGGCTGTAAGTGATGCCGGTGAGGTGGTTAAAGCAATTGATGATGCTCCTGAATGGAGTGAGAATGCCATAAAAATTGCAGCGTTGTAATAAACCTCCGGGTTCTGTGCTTTTTTATAACTTTGCAGAAAATTCTTGGTATGACAAACGGTCCTAATTATTTTTATCAATCAGGCGATACAGTCAGGGTGTCGGGTACTGATAGTTCTGCAACCGTTGTTATAAATTCGTCCCGGGACACATCAGTTTCAAAAAAGGATTCCATTCAGAATATTGCTGTGGTAAAAGATACTGTTACTGCTGATAAACTGGAAATAAAACCGGTAATAAATGCAGTAAAGAAAGACAGTACACTTCATAAAAAAGCTACGCCGGATTCAGTTCAATTAAAAAAAACAGCTGTTGTAAAGACAAGTGATACTATCTCTGTAATTGCAGATTCCGTAAAGAATGTGAAAGACACTGTTTTTACTGAGTATAAACCAGTATTTTTTGAACCGATAAAGAGGCATAATAGCTCACCGTTAAAACCATATTCGGATATGTTGTCTGTGCTAATCCTGATTTCGGTTATTCTGACAGGACTTTTGAGAATCTGGGTCATTAAGTTTCTTAGGGAATTGTTCAATGCGGCTTTTTATGCTCAGGCAGCAAACAAAATGTATCTCTCGGTAAATATAAGAAACTCCAAACCGTCGTTTGTTCTGTCTGCATTATTTGTTTTCAATACTGGTATTTTTATTTTTGAAACACTTACTTTTTACAATCAGACCATATTCGGACTTAAAGGATTTCCGTTGCTAATGTTTTTATGGGCTATAATACTGATATTCAGTCTTGCTAAAAGTTTTTTGTATTGGTTCACAGGTTTTGTTTTTGATACCGGCCAGATAACAGGAGAGTATCTTTTTAACGCTTCTTTGCTGAGTAAGGTCTTTGCTATTGTTATGTTACCTGTAATTGCTTTAATCCCGTATGTTAATGTATGGCTTGTTCCGGCCCTCATCAAATTAGGTGCAATGATGTTTATAATCCTTTATATTTTACAATTAATAAGGGGTTCACGAATATTTTTGCAAAATACATTTTCTGTTTTTTATATGTTTTTGTACTTTTGTGCACTGGAAATTTTACCGTTGGTAATCTTATACAAGATCCTTTTTAGTTAGGAGGTCTATTTTTAGGAAAGGTAATTGGTTTGTTGAATTAAAAAATAGAGCGTTGAAGATTAAAAGAATTTTGGTGTCACAGCCTAAGCCCACAACCCCCAAATCTCCGTATACAGAATTAGCTGAGAAAAATAACCTTAAGATCGATTTTCGCCCTTTTATACAGGTAGAGGGGGTTTCGGCAAAAGAGTTCAGAAAACAGAAGATCAATATTCTGGATCACACCGCTGTTATTTTTACCAGCCGTACGGCCATTGATCATTTCTTCAGAATTGCTGAAGAGTTACGGATTACCGTTCCTGATTCAATGAAGTATTTTTGTATATCGGAAGCTACTGCATACTACCTTCAGAAGTATATAGTATTCAGGAAACGTAAGATATTTCATTCTACCGGGCGCTTTGCCGACCTTGTTGAGGTTTTGAAAAAGCATAAGGATGAAAAGTTTCTTGTTCCATTATCGGATATTCACAAACAAGAGATACCTGCATTGCTGACCAAGAACAAGCTGAATTTCACCAAGGCGATTCTTTACCGTACGGTAAGCAGCGACCTGAGTGACCTGAAGGATGTAAACTATGATGTTCTGGTATTTTTCAGTCCGTCGGGAATCAAGAGCTTGTTTCAGAATTTCCCCGATTTCAAGCAAAATGACACCAAGATTGCATCATTCGGACCGGCAACTGCAAAAGCAGTAAAAGAAGCAGGTTTGCGACTTGACATTCAGGCACCGATGCCGCAGGCACCGTCAATGGCGATGGCTTTGGAACAGTTCATTAAAAAATACAATAAGAACAACAAGAAGTAATATTTTTTAAAATATATAAAAATGGCTGTCTGAAAATAGATAAATTTGGACAGTCATTTTTTTATCATAACAAATCAAACAAGCTATGGCTGCACCGGATACCACATTTCCTAAAAGAGAGAAGCTGTGCAGCCGTAAAGTAATCAACCGGCTTTTTGCCGAAGGCAGTTCGTTTGTAAAATATCCGTTCCGTATTGTTCTCATTAAAACAGACGGCGAAGACAATGTTCCTGCCAAGGTGCTCATAACCGTTTCGAAAAAAAGAATAAAAAGAGCCAATAAACGCAACCTGCTGAAGAGACGGATTAAAGAGGCATATCGCCTGAATAAACATTTGATTATCCGGGAGTTGAACGACAAATCATTAAATATTGCCGTTGCTTTTGTCTACCTGCCTGATACGGTAATGTCTTTTGCCGAAATAGAAAAAGGGATGAAACAAGGATTGAATGTTTTATTAAAACGCATTGAACAGTTAAACGAAAAATAAGACGATGGGAAAAACATCGGTCATATACAAGATTTACAAGCTAATCCGCGATGCTTTGTCGTGGCTTTTAATACTGCCTGTAAAGTTCTATCAGCTTTTCATCTCTCCTATGCTTGGATCGAACTGCAATTTTTCTCCTACGTGCTCATCGTATTCCATCGAGGCATTAAAAAAGCACGGTCCGATAAAAGGACTTTTGTTGTCTGTATGGCGCATTATCCGCTGTAATCCGTGGGGAGGCCACGGAAAAGACCCGGTACCCGAAAAGTTTCATTTTCCTCCTTACAAAGCCGGGGATGACGATTTTACTGAAGATACTTTGTGAACACAAAGATTTAAAGACAGACTGGTAAAATGTTTATTTCGGTAATTTCCTTAAAATCTTTAGTATTGAAAGTAGCAATGGTGTTTATATTATTGGTGAGCATTATTGATACTATTTCAATATCATATACTCTGTTTCCTTTTACTTTATATTTTTCTATTAATTGCAGAAATTTGGCTAAACTAGTATCATTGCCATATAAAATAGTACAAAAATGAATTACCTCTGATATAAAATCAATTACCTGTTTTTGTGAAATACCAATTTTGGATGAGACAGATATAAATTCAGAGATGTTTTTTATAGATACGAATAAGCGGTTATCCAGATTTTCAATTATTTCCGATGAAAGGTTATGATATTTTGAACTTTTATCGAAAAAATAGAATAAAACATTCGTGTCAAGAAGTACATCCATTTTTTATTTTCCATAAGCTAAATCCCGGATGTTAACATCATCAAGTTTGCTTTTTAAGTCAACTTTGCCCTTATTTTTCCAATTGCGCGTACGACTGGTTTCTTTTTTTTCTTCAATTCTGATAGTTACTTCCCAGTTAAAATATTTTCTGGCAATCACGGAAAGTTTTTGCAGGTACTTAAAAAACTCTTCTCGCTTTAATTTTTTTGTTTCATTTATTATCTGCTGATATGTCATCGCTGATTTTTTTGTAAAAGTAATAAATTACACACTGTTTTTCAAGTTATTATTGTAGCCATGTTTCATTCAACAATACTCCTTATCCCCGATACACAGGTTAGCTTTTGACTAGAGAAATCTCCCTTGTTGTTGTAATATTCAGCTTTAATAATGTAAATACCCGGCCTGAGCAGCGCTCCGTTATCATCGGTTCCGTCCCAGGTTATAAAGCCGGACGTGCCCAGAAGAACATTATTTTTCAGCTCCCTGACCGGAATACCTTTTGAATTGTAAATAATTATGGTTGCTACATTCTCGGGGGTATTGAATTTGTAATCAATTATCAGCTCATCTTTATTGCCGTCGGAATCGGGAGTGAACAGTTCATCACGGATTGAAAACCCGGTGGCAGTTACTTCTCCTGCATTAATGCTTTGTGAATTTTTTGCTGTTGGTGTGGCATATCCGGAATTAGCGGATGCCGAGCCCCAGTTATCGGGATCATTGGTTGGAGCATCATATGAGAGCCGCTCAAGGGAAACACCTTCGGCAGAGTTTAACAACGAAAAATGCATCTTTTCGGAATAATGCAGGTGGTCAATAATTTTACCGTTTTTCAATGTCAGGGTAACGTTGCCTTCATCGTCCGGCATCGATGGTAAGGAGTTTACTTTGCATAACATTTCCTTATTTTCACAAAAATATTCATCACTAATGTTTTGGGGAGAAACGGAAAACACCTGAAAGTCTCCGGGAAACGATAAAATATTAAAACCGGCCAACGGGTAAAGTTTTGTTATTTCTCCCGCTTCGTCTGTCTCTGCAAATGAAAGCTCATACAGGTTTAATATCTTCTGCGACCTGTTATAGATCTCAACAAAATCGTAACCGTCAGGACGGGGATTAAATAACACTTCGTTGATAATTATTTCAGCTGCAGATGTGTCAACCTCATCAGGTTTGCCGAAATATCTTCGTGTATTCAGATAAAAGCTGTTTCCCGCAAAGTCGGTTAAACCTATATCTGAAAATTCGTGCTTTTGGTTTACTGTCATTTCATTGGCGAAATTTACCGTGCAGTTATCAAGAAATATGGTATCCGGCTCGACTGATAAGACTGGAATGCTGTTGTTTTTTATCGTGATAAAACTCCCGGTATTATCCTCCGGAAAATTCACGGTTTCGGTGAAAAAGAGCTTTACGGATAACGGCGTTTCGTATGTGAGCAGTGCTGTTTCGGGCGGAGTATTGTCGGGGAATGATGCCTTTACCGAATTTTCCTGTCCGGGTGTGCCGCCATTCGGATTTACTGAATACTTCCAGTTGTCAGCTGTGGCTGAACGATTATTGACATCAATAATCTCGAACGACCATCCGCCGTCCTGTTTAAAGGTTCCGTCTCCCCAGTTTTCCAAATCGTATCGTAAAGCATCAATGGTATACCCTTTCCCGGAAATGAGAACCATTTTTCCTGATGTATTGGTTAAAGCAGGCCAGACCGGTAAAACTGCTCTGTTTTCCACAAAATTCCAGTCATCTGTGTCTTTGGGGGGAACAAGTAAAAGTTCCCCACCGGCTGTTATTACCGTATCAGGAAGCAGAACCTCTTTATCATTCACAATAAGTTTCCAACCCCCTGTCTTAATGTCAAACTCCGTCCGGTTATGCAATTCGATATATTCGCTTTCGGGAAGCATTAAGGGTGGAGACGGGTCGGTCATTAATTCCGAAAACACAATGTCGAAACGCCGGGGAACGTAGTAAAACAAAGAACGTTTGGTGGTGAGAATTGTATCGCCCGAAATGTCTTTTATGTTCTGCAGTAAAAGAGTGTATTTCTCCTCTTCGTTTAAAGGTGGTGTTATCTCCAGTCCAAGCTCATTGCTGCCTGAAATGGTTATATCTGTGCTGAATTCGCCGGGTGATATTGAAACATGTGATGATGTAAAAGAGTTCTCATCAAGAGGTTTTGAGAATGTCACGGTAATGTTGCATCGTGAATTCACTTTCACCCCGGTAACTTTTACTCTTTCGTAAGTAAAAACTACCGATGTGTCCTGCATTTCATTCCCTGCGGTATCGGTTATATCCGAAATGATTAATGATTCTTCACTTACATCGCTTAATGCCGGATTGAAGTACAACATTGCAGATGCATTACTACTGTCAGTAAAAATAACAGATGAAGGCCTCCGGCCAAGTTTTTCAAGACGAAAACAGGAAGCTGAAACAATGTTTGTGTCAATTGTTTCGGAAAAAGACAAAAGTAACGATTCTCCGTTTTGAACTTCAAAACCGGTAAGGTGCGGCGGTATCGTATCAACAAAAGGAGAGCCAGATACAGCAACGTTATCAAAATAGAATTTCGTGCTGCGGGTGGAGGTATATTTGCAGTAAATACCGAAATATTCCGACGGAAATCCCGGGTTGTAATCTGCTGTTCCCTCTTCAACATATCCGGTTCCGGTATCGGTCCTCAGCATCCATATGTTTCCTGTTCTTGTGACTTCAATGTTCATTGTTACTGTTGTCAGGTCTGTCCTGTCGTCGGCACCGTCAATCAGCTTTATTTTTTGAGCTCCGCTTATAGAGTACAGGCACACGTCATCTGATGTCTGCCCGATTTCCACATACACCGCATTTTTTATTACGGTAAAATCAGGACTGTCGGAAGCAAGGTAAATTCTCGTATAGTTATTCGATGAAGGATTAAATGCGAGACGAACCGTTATTCTCCAGGTTGCTTCTTCAATAGCGGTACTTTTTGTAAAAAGCCATGCTTCCGACTCTTCGGCAGGAGCATTAAGCTGAAGCTCGTGATCGTCGTTTACCGTAAATTTTAAGGTTGTTCCTGTCCACTGAGGTGAACCGGTGAAGTTGCCGTCGCTGAAATCATCGTTTACCTGTGAATAGCCTAAAGCCGGTATCGCCAATATTATAACTATAAAAAAGCGAACCATTTGATTATGGATTATAACAAATTGTTATATTTTTGCATCGGATTATAAATGTCCATAAGCAATTCAAGTTAGTTAATTTAATTTTCAAAGTCAATCGTATAAAGTTATGAGAATAGCAGTAGTTGGCGCAAGCGGTGCAGTAGGTCAGGAATTTTTGAAAGTTCTGGAACAACGTAATTTTCCTTTGGATGAGCTGGTTCTTTTCGGCTCGGCACGAAGTGCAGGGAAGAAATACAGTTTTAAAGGTAAAGAGCTAACGGTAAAAGAACTTAAGCATAACGATGACTTTAAGGATATTGATATTGCCCTGGTATCGGCCGGAGGTTCAATATCGAAAGAGTTTGCCGAAACAATTACAAAGCATGGTGCAATAATGATTGATAACTCAAGTGCTTTCCGGATGGACGAAGATGTACCTCTGGTAGTGCCTGAGGTGAATGCCGAAGATGCAAAAAATGCTCCGAGAAATATTATTGCAAATCCTAACTGTACTACCATACAGATGGTAGTAGCCCTCAATGCAATTGAAAAAATATCACATATTAAACGGGTACATGTTTCCACGTATCAGGCAGCGAGCGGTGCGGGAGCCAAAGGTATGGCAGAGCTTGAAGAGCAGTACAAAAGCATTGTAAACGGAGAAGAACCGCAGGTGTCGGCTTTTCAGTATCAGCTTGCAATGAATATGATTCCTCAGGTCGATGTTTTTGCTGATGACGACTACACAAAAGAGGAGCTTAAAATGTATAACGAAACACGAAAAATAATGCACTCCGACATTCAGGTAAGTGCCACCTGTGTTCGCGTACCTATCCTCAGAGCTCACTCTGAATCGGTATGGGTGGAAACGGAAAAACCGGTTTCACCGGAAGAGGCAAAAGAGGCCTTCCGTAATAGTGAAGGAATTGTACTGATGGATAATGTAGAAAAGAAAGAATACCCGATGCCGTTGTTTCTTGCAGGAAAAGATGAGGTTTTTGTAGGCAGGGTTCGTAAAGATATCTCAAATCCCAACGGGCTTACCTTCTGGTGCGTTTCGGACCAGATACGAAAAGGTGCTGCACTTAACGCTGTACAGATAGCAGAGTTCCTGATTAAAAATTAGTACTGGAGAAATCGCCTGAAACGGAGAGCCGATAAAACATTACCTGTCTAACCGTCGGTTAGACCCGATTGGGTCAGGCGTGTCCGTCTGACAATGTCCAAAAAGTCGTCGTTCCTCCTACCAATGACGTTAATTTTTTACTTTTGGGACATCCTCTGGTTTTTTAACCGTGTCAGGCTGATAATACTTATTGCGATAAAAGTAACTTTTATGTTAAACCCAAATTGGTTGTTAGGAAGCGATGAAATCGCTGAACTAATGACCATTTTGGGTTAAGGTTTCTCCTGAAAGCTGCTTTTTTATTCCTCGAAATTCGGATATAGAAAATCGTTGTAAGGAAATCGTTTAGTGTGAATAGCTCTTACTTCATCATACACCATTTTTCTGAACTCATTGAAGTTTACTTTATTTTTGGCTGAAATAAACACACATTTCTGATGTTTGCCCATCCAGGTCTGTTTTAGTTCCTCAAGAGAAAAGTTTTCGGCTGTTTTAGGAGTAAGATCATCCTCATCTTTTTGTATGAATGAATACGCATCTATTTTGTTAAAAACGAGTATTGTCGGTTTTTCGCTATCTGTAATCTCCCTAAGGGTTTTATTTACAATCTCGATCTGCTGTTCAAAACCTGGGTGTGATATATCCACAATGTGAAGAAGAATATCTGCCTCCCTTACTTCGTCAAGGGTTGATTTGAAAGACTCTACAAGATGATGCGGCAGTTTACGGATAAATCCAACAGTGTCGGCCAGCAGAAAAGGGATATTTTCTATAACTACCTTTCTTACGGTTGTATCAAGAGTTGCAAAGAGCTTGTTTTCGGCAAACACTTCAGATTTGCTCAGTACGTTCATCAGGGTCGATTTACCCACATTGGTATAACCAACCAGAGCTACTCTGACCAGTTTGCCTCTGTTCTTTCTTTGAGTTGCTTTCTGTTTGTCTATTTTTCTAAGATCTTCCTTAAGCTTGGCAATACGGTCACGGATAATACGACGGTCGGTCTCTATCTCTTTCTCTCCCGGACCTCTCATTCCGATACCTCCTTTCTGACGTTCGAGGTGGGTCCACATCCTTGTCAGGCGGGGAAGCAGATATTGGTATTGTGCCAGTTCAACCTGTGTTTTGGCATGAGCTGTCCGGGCACGTCGTGCAAAAATGTCGAGAATGAGATTGGTGCGGTCAAGTACAAGGCAGTTCAGGGCTCTTTCAAGGTTTCTGAATTGTGAAGGAGTCAGTTCGTCATCGAAAATTACGGTGCTTATTTCATGTACTTTCAGGTAGTTACTGATCTCCTCCAGTTTTCCTTTGCCCACGTATGTTTTGCTGTCGGGCATCGGAAGTTTCTGAACAAAGCGTTTTATCGGGTCTGCACCCGCTGTTTCGGCAAGAAATGCCAATTCGTCGAGATACTCCTCAATCTGCTGCTCCGATATTTCAGGAGTGCGGACGCTAACCAGTACAACCTTCTCAAGCTCTTTCTTTCCTTTTATGTCGTCAATCATTTAATTGTCTGAATTTTTATATGGTGCAAATATAGTGAATCAGTAAGATATATCGATTATTCAGGTTTATCAATGAATATTATTGAGCAGGTTTTAAACAGGATTCAAACTGTGAAAAATTAATATTAAAGTGCTAAACCGGCACAGGTAGTTGCCGGTTCAGCAATACAGCTATACTCTTAACTTTTCTCCATCAACAGGCGGGATAAACAGGTATTTATATGAAGATAAGATATTACTGTATCTATAAATTAATCGATGTCAATATTGCCGCAATCCTTTGGTTTTATCAGATCTTTGATGTCAGGTATGTTAATGCCGGTAATTTTATTGTTTTTAAAAACAAGGTTCCCGGTGCTCTTTGCTGCAACAACAGGTAATCTGATAATATCAAAAAAATTGTTTGTTATAGTGATATTGTCATGAACGAAACGTCCTTTTTCGACAGATCTGTTTTCAGGATGTATATTAATAACAGGTGCTCCGCATTTTATGAATTTGTTGTTTCTTACAGTAACATCATTGACATAGCCTGATTCATACCAGTTGCGGGCATCATCGGCGATGAGGACAGCACTCATAAATGTTTTGTAAAAGAAATTTTCTTCTATAATTACTTTCCGTCTTGTGGTTATCAGAATTCCTCTTGTAGGTATATGTTTTATGGTTGTGTTTTTCATCGTAAAAGATGCTGTACGGGTAGTGTTCTCAAGAACATCATTCTTCTTTATTTTTTGGGGGAAAGGATTTTTCAGCGTCAGTTCAAATGCCTTTTCGTTTATCTTCTTTACGTTCTCAACTACATTTACTGCATATGGTAAAAGTGTTTCTGAGTTGATAAACTCAACAGAATCTCCTTTAAAGAAGGGCTGGAAACCATATGTCTGAGGGTGCATGAACTTTACTTTAACTGTTTTTTCCGGGGTTTTGCCGATCAAACGCAGGTGGGTTCCATGAATATTTATTGCATCGTCGTTAGCGGCTGAAAGCAAACTGTTGCGGACTTCTATCTTTCCTTTGCATCCCGAAAAGTGCAGAATATCAGCCCAGGCAGCACATGTACGTCCGGAGCCATCACGGGGCGCAACCCGCAGATTGTCAAAAAGGATATTTTCAGAAAACTGATTTACAAATCCCATTCCGTGCATGAAGTAGATATTCACATTTTTCCACTCTGTGTTTTTGCTGTTTCGTGTAAACACAGCTGCATAATCTCTGAAAGTGTTACGGTTTTGCCATATTTGTCCCGGATTAAAACCCGGATTGGCGGTGAAATATATTCTTACTATCTCCGGTGATACGGTTTCAAAACTGAATGTATTTACAGGGAGGCTTTTGCGGCGGACTTTGTCATTTTCAGGATTAAATACCTGCCACAAAGGCTGCACTTTGTGTTCCCAGCCTTCACCCTTCCAGATAAGGGTTTTGTTGTCGATTACATATTTCGAGTCTTTATGTATCCTGACATCGGCGTAAGTATCTGTAACTGTCAGGATTTTCATTTCGGAAACCGTAGGACGGGCATAATCAAAGCTTATTCCTTCAATGCTGATGTTTTCGGAGCTGTCTATAACCGCTTCCATCACTTTTCCTCTGAAAACAAATCCGGCACCATTCCCCTCAACTTTTACATTTTTACATTTCAGAAAGTATAAAGCAACCGCTTTAAGGGCGTCGGGGGCATCATTAGTGTTAGAAATACTGAATTTTCTTTTTACGGCCGATTCAGGATAAAAGTCATATCTGCCTTCGGCAAGTTTTATCACTACCGGCTCCGTTTTCGTACCTTCAGCATGTATAAACAAAGATGTTTTTACCGGTCCGGCAGATAACACATTAACGGTATCTCCTTCGGTTAGCTTAAGCTTATTGATGTTTGAGAAACTTTTCCATGCGGTAATTTTTGTCAATCCGTCACCGGTATCGCTGCCATTAACAGGATTGATAAAGTAATTAGTATTTCCCGGGGATATTGTTCTTTTATTTACAGAAGGATACAGCGTATTACCGGAAGTTTTATCTGAGTTTGAGAATGCAGCAAATGTAATCAGTAGAGCTACTAAAATTCCAAATGCATATTTTCTCAGTCTGTCAAATTTTGCTACCGGCTCTCTGTTTACACAGGCTGCATTTTTTAAGCCTGTTCCGCCCCGGTATGAAAAATTTACCGCCATAGATAAAACTATTTCGACATTAATTATTTTGCTTCAGTATCAACATCCTTTATGAATTTTATCAACCCTTTGAAATATGTTTTCTGATCATCATACATAGCCATATGGCTTCCTTTCGGACAAAGAAGGAACCTTCCGTCAGGTATCTGTTCCGACATCCATTTCATATACTCAGGGTCCATAGTGTCGTAAGTTGCACCTATTACCAGTACAGGGACTTTTATTTCCGGTAGTTTTTTGCTTACATCCCAGTTTTTCAGTTTGGCGTCGCCTACCACCCCAAACTCACTTGGGCCCTGCATAGCCAGATAGAGATTATAATTGCTTTTCGAGAAAGCTCTGTTTACCGGTTCTGGCCACTGTTCGGGCGGCATGCGTAAAACGTGTTCGGGATAGTAGTACGTTGAAACCAGTTCAAGGTAGCGGTCAGAAGTAAAGAGTCCTTTAGCTTCAAGTTCTTTTATCTCTTTAAGAATTTCCGGATCAAGTTCAGGTCCAAGAACATCATTGGCATATTTTATATATGCCGGGATTGAAGCCATCATGTTGGAAATAATTAGTCCTTTCAGGTTTTTCTGGTATTTAAGGGCATATTCCATTGCGAGTATTCCTCCCCATGAGTGTCCTAACAGGTAGAAGTCTGAACTGTCGGCACCAATAGCTTTTCTTACCTGTTCCACTTCGTCAACATACCGGTCAACAGTCCATAATGAAGTGTCGCCCGGTTGATCACTATATGCTGATTCGAGTTGGTCGTAGTAATAATATTCAATTCCGGCAGCCGGAAAATATGAATCAAAACACTCAAAATATTCATGAGTAGAGCCGGGACCGCCGTGAAGCAGCAATACTTTTATCCGTGGATTATTGCCTATGCGTTTGGTCCATACCTTAAAGTCACCTTTGGGTGTTTTAACAGTAACCATTTTTACACCACCGGTAAGGATGTCATCCCGACCTTCATAATTACAATACTTGTTTTTGTAATTTTCAGGTTTGTTGTTTCCGGAACCGTTACATCCCGAAAGAGTTAGAATCGTGAAAAAGACAATAGAAATCTGTTTGAATGTTTTCATAAATATTGATTTAAATAGATAAAAAACTACCAATGGTAAGTGCAGTTGAAACTATAAGCAGTGCTGTTCCTGCAATAACAAAACGTTTGTCGGGAGTTTCTTTTCTGATAAGCATAATTACTCCCAAAACAAGGAAAACTATTTGAGCCAGAAAAAACGGAATAGTTAGCATTTCTCTTAAAATACCAATCATTACAGTATCAATATGTAGAAAATACAACAGGAAAACAAGAGCAAAATATCCGGTTATAATAATACATATTGTAAAAAATCGTCTGACTATACGAGCAGAGTTCATAGTTTTCGGTTAAAATTTAACCCGAATTAATCATTGGAAAACAAAGAGCTAACTGAATCGATGATTCCTGAAGATTAATCCGGGTTAACAACTGAATATCTTGCCGGCAATCAGAAACAGTTGCCGTCATTATATTTTTTCACGCGGTAAAGTATCACGGTTCCGGACACTTCTGCTGTTGAAGCAATTGCGGAAATTAAAAATATTTTATTTCTGTTTTTTCGCCCTTTTCAATGGTGAAAATATCACTGAGCAGGTTGTTTGCCAGTCGTGAAGCTCCTATGCGAAACAGTTCGTTATTGAGCCATTCATCACCCAGAACATCTTTAATGATTGTATAATATACCAGAACATCTTCAGTTGTTGATATGCCACCGGCAGCTTTAAGACCGGTTTTTTTACCTGTTTTATCGTAAAATGCTTTGGCAGCTTTTGCCATTACATAAAAAGCTTCGGGGGTTGCTGCCGGTTGTTGTTTTCCAGTTGAAGTTTTTAAGAATTCGCTACCTGCTTCCATACAAAGGTGACTTGCCATCCAGATTTCATCCGGTTCTTTTAATGCTCCAGTTTCAAGTATTACTTTAAGATGTGCATTGTTCATGACACTTTTAACGGCTGTTATCTCTTCGTAAACAAAGTCATAGTTTCCTTCAAGAAATTCACCCACAGACAAAACAATATCTACTTCGTCGGCTCCGAATTCCAGTGCTCTCTGAGTTTCCAGTTTTTTTATATCGGTAAATGTTTGTGAAGAGGGAAATCCTGCAGACACAACCGCTTTTTTAACATTTTCCTGTTTCAGGGTATTGGTCATAACAGAAGCAAATACCGGGAATACGCATATTGCTGCTACATTTGGCATCTGAGGATAATCAGAAGCAAAGTCATTTACTTTGTCCACAAATTTTCTTATTCCGTCGGCAGAGTCTGTTGTATTAAGAGAGGTAAGGTCAATGCAATTAAAAATCAATTTTAATACTTCGGTATTTTCTTTCTCTTTTCCCGAACGTTTTTTAATATCCTCGATAATCTCATCAATTTTTTTGAATTCCTCAGGTACGGGAAAGTTTTCTAAAATTACTTCCATTGCTTTGTGTTTTATTTAATTAATTTTTCGTTGTTTATATGTCTGTCTTTATCTCTATTCGTTTTTTTCTCAATGTTTTTTTCAAAAGCATCGGTCAGGTTCACTCCTGTTTGATTAGCAAGGCATATCAACACCCACAGCACGTCAGCCATTTCATCTGCGAGACTGGCGTTCTCTTCTCCTTTTTTAAACGACTGGTCTCCGTATTTTCTGACCATTATGCGGGCAAGTTCTCCTACCTCTTCGGTAAGAATAGCCATGTTTGAAAGTTCGCTGAAATAGCGTACCCCATATTTTTTTATCCAGTCATCAACTTTTTTTTGTGCTTCTGCCAGCGTCATTACTCTTTTCTTTTACTGTCAATAATTATTGTCACCGGGCCGTCATTAACAAGTTCAACCATCATATGTGCTCCGAAAGTACCGGTTTTCGGCTTTTTGCCCGATTCCGATTCCACTGTTCCGATAAATTTTTCGTAAAGCGGAACTGCAATGTCGGGAGGTGCCGCATTAACATATGAAGGCCGGTTTCCTTTTTTAGTTCTGGCATGAAGAGTAAACTGGCTGACAATCATAATTTCACCGTTAATGTCGAGAACACTCCTGTTCATTACACCGTTTTCGTCATCGAATATACGCAAATTAAGAAGTTTTTTTGTCATCCATGCAATATCTTCATCATTATCGGCCGGTTCAAAACCTGCCAGTATCAGGAGACCCTGATCAATTTCTGATTTTTTTTTGCTTTCAATTGTAACCGAAGCCCTGTTTACACGTTGAACTATTACACGCATTTTTGTTATGTTTATTTCGAAAATAACCTTTATATTTTTAAATTGCACAATTCTAATAAAAAAAGAAGGATTTTAAACAATAAAGCTATGATTAGAAGTTTACTACTTGTTATTATTTTATTTACAACTTTCAATGTTGTATCGCAAATTCCTGAGGGCTACTACGAAAACGCCGAAGGCAAGACCGGGTATGAATTAAAAACGGCCCTTTATAACATAATAAAGGATCATACCGACATTGGTTACGATGCATTATACGATGCATATGTAAAAACAGACATTAAACCTGACAATACAGTGTGGGATATGTATTCCGATGTTCCGGGAGGAACTCCCTCTTACGTTTACTACTACAATGAGGAAGAGACATGCGGTGAATATTCTGGGGAAGGAGACTGTTTCAACCGTGAGCACTCATTCCCTCAAAGCTGGTTTGAAGAGGCATCGCCTATGAAAGCAGATTTGTTTCATGTTTATCCCACCGACGGATATGTAAACAACCGGAGAAGCAGTTATCCGTATGGTGAAACAACATCGCCTTCATGGACATCTACAAACGGCAGCAAAGTGGGAACATGTACTTATCCCGGTTATTCAGAAACTATTTTTGAACCTATAGATGAATACAAAGGTGATTTAGCCAGATCTTATTTTTACATGGCAACCCGGTATGAAAACCTCATTGCATCATGGGAAAGTAATTCCGAAACAGCTGATGATGTTCTTGACGGAACGTCTGACCATGTTTTTGAAGACTGGCAGCTTAATCTTTTGCTGAAATGGAATAATGACGATCCCGTTAGTTCAAAAGAGATTGCCCGAAACGATTCGGTATATTATCTTTTTCAGCATAACAGGAATCCTTTTATCGATCATCCTGAATATGCAGAACTGATATGGGGTGAAGGAGCTGTTTATCCTGAAGATACAATACTTTTCTTTGAGGATTTTGAAACTACCACAGAGGAAGAAGATATTTCGCTTACCGGCTGGACAAATATGGCAGAGCAGGGAACTGTGACATGGTATTCTGAAACATATAATGGTAACCTTTACGCTCAGTGTTCGGCTTACAACACATCAGAGGACAGTGTTGTTGCCTGGCTGGTAACTCCGGCAATAGACCTGTCAGATGTTTCGAATCAAATGTTTTCGTTTAGTATTAAAGGCGGATACGATAACGGAGCTACGATAGAGGCTTTTGTTCTGACAAATTACACAACCGGATCGGCACCCTGGGATGCTGAAAAAACAAAGATAAATTTTAATGTACCTGATGATGCATCATCGGGTTGGGGTGACTGGGCAAATTCCGGAGAGATAAACCTGAGTACATGGGCCGACCAGAAAATATATGTTGCATTTAAATATACAGGTTCCGACGGTGACGATCCGAAAACAACAACCTGGCAGATAGATAGCGTAAAAGTATATGCAGAAAAAGTTACTACTTCGATAAGAAAGAACAGACGACTGATGCTTAATATTTATCCAAATCCTGCCAAAAGCGAGGTATACATTATTGGAGACGATATTATTTCGGGAACAATACAAATTTATAATTCGTTAGGAACTTTGCTTATGAGCAAAAAAGTTGAATCACAGCAAACGAAAATAGATATTGGTAATTTCCCGAAAGGTCTTTACATTGTAAAGGTTACCGGCCAAAACAACACATCAGCCATTGGTAAATTAATTAAGGAATAAAATGATCGGAGTCTTCAGTCCTGTAACAGATACTGCTTTTAACCTGGCAACGGAGGAGCATTTATTAAAAAACAGGACTGAAGATGTCCTTTTCATGTATGTTAATGATCCGGCAATAGTTGTCGGAAAGCATCAGAATACACTTGCCGAAATAGATCTTGATTACGTAAAGGAAAAAAAGATTCCTGTTTTCCGGCGTTTGTCGGGCGGAGGAACTGTATATCACGACCATGGGAATCTGAATTTTTGTTTTATTACAAACGAAGAAAAGGGTAATCTGGTAAATTTCGATAAACATACACAGCCTGTGGTAAAAGCCCTTGAAGGGCTGGGTCTTCAGGTTAATATCGGCAAGCGCCACGACCTGAGCATTAACGGCCTTAAGATAACAGGAACGGCATCTCATATTTACCGGAACCGGGCTTTGCATCACGGGACGTTACTGTTTTCGGCCGATCTTACAGTTCTGAACAGATGCTTGAAAGATTCTCACGGAAAATTCCGAAGCAAAGGAGTGAGGTCGGTCAGAAGTGCTGTAACAAACATATCCCGGCATCTTGAGAAGCCGATGACAATGATGGAATTTTCGGAATATATGTTCGGCTTTTTATCAGATTATTATCATGATATTATCAGGTATGAACTTAGTGATGAAGAAAAAAGGACAGTGACTTCACTTGTGAATGAAAAATTCGGAACATGGAAGTGGAATTACGGTTATGGTCCGCGATATGAAATACGGCGCAATATACTGTTTGAAGGTAAAACAATAAATTCGGATATAACAGTGGAAAAAGGACTGATAACAGAGACAATCCTGGTGTCAGACGATGAAAAACTGAACAGGATTCTTTCTGTTTATGCCGGTGTTTTAAAAGGTGTAAGACATGAAAAAAGGGCAGTAAAAGCGATTATTAGAAGCAAATCAGGGAACATAAAGTCTGATGTTTTATTGTCTTTATTGTTTTAGTATCTCTGTGTATTTAAAAAAAACTCTGAAAAAAGTGCATCAATTTCGTTTAGAATATTTTTATCGGTGGTTTCAATATATTTTTTCACCTCTCAGTAATGCTGTTGTGAATTACTATTTCGGGGTTATTATTCCAGTCTATTTTTCTGAAAGGGATGCTTGCAAACGGTCTTTCTGAAAACTCTACGATACTTCCTTTTACAATTCCTTTGTAAAACAACCACTGATACACTCTGTAATTGTTTAAAAATGCCAGAATATAGAATATGCTTTCTTTGGTTGTCTTTTTTTTGAAAATGGCAGTTACATCATGAGTAGGAAAAAGATTAGTTCCCGCGTAAGCAAAACGGAAAAATTTTTTATTAGAAATTCATTCATCCCTAATTATGCATAAGGAATTTAATAATCTCCATTAATCGTATAAAATACTTAGCTTTGATATAAAACTAAACATCACCATTATGGTTAATCTCCCAATTGAGTATTCTGACAAACAGGTTACCCCATTTGGCGGCATGAGCCTGATGAAAAGATTTATAGATCAAACAGGAATAAGAGATTATTTGAGAAGCCTTGATTTACCCTATCCAGGATCCAACAGAGGCTATTCTCCAGTCCAAATTATAGAATCATTTTGGCTTGGGATATGGACAGGCGCATCGCGATATATTCATATCGATTGGCTTAGATATGATAAAGTGTTGCAATCTATTTTTGGATGGGAACAAATGCCTTCACAAAGTACTTACAGTCGTTTTTTCGGTAAGTTTTCACAGAAGCGTAACACCGAAGTGTTTCCAAATTTACAGCATTGGTTTTTCGACCAGTTAAATGTTGACAATCTCACAATTGACTTTGACAGCACAGTAATAACAAGATATGGAAATCAACAGGGAAGTGCTAAAGGATACAACCCCAATAAAAGAGGTCGCAATTCTCATCATCCTCTTATGGCATTTGTTGATCAGACTCGAATGGTTGCAAATGCATGGTTAAGACCGGGCAATACTGCAGATAGTAGTAGTTGTAAAATATTCATGCAAGAGACATTCGATGAGGTTCTTAAAGACAAAAAGATAGGTTTAGTTCGTGCCGATAGTGGTTTTTATACCGAAGAGTTACTGAGCTACCTGGAAGAAAAGAAGCTTAATTACATAATTGCAGTTAGAATGTATCCAAATGTAAAGAGTTCTGTTTACGGGCTTCGGGATTGGGTCAGTTTAGCAAAAGGTATTGAATTAAATCAAATGTTATTTAAGCATGACGGTGGGAAATTAAGACGGTATATCGTTGTCAGGAAACAGGTTGATGTGAGGCCAAAATCAGGGGGCAAAGTCTTGTTTGAAGACCTTCCCGGGTATCGATATAGTTGTTATGTTACAAATCTTGACCTGCCACTTGATCAAATATGGAACATTTACAATACAAGAGCTGATTGTGAAAATAGAATAAAAGAACTCAAACAGGATTTTGGTCTGGAAAACTTCTGTTTACAGGATTTTTGGGCAACCGAAGCTTCGTTCAGGTTTATAATGATAGCATATAATCTGATGAGCTTATTCAGGCATTTTGCGCTTAATCATCATAATAGGGCAACTCTAAAAACACTTAAAGTCTATTGCTTTGCATTAGGAGCTTGGGTAGTAAATCACTCGAATAAGAAAGTACTGAAAATAGCATTACATACAAAAAGAAGGCCATGGCTTGATGGTATCTTTGCTCAAATTGATAACATAAGCCCCCCTTTTTCATACTCTAATGCATAATGCGGGTT
>JAADEM010000101.1 GCA_013153405.1 Chlorobiota bacterium | reverse complement strand
ACCAATGACGGGATTACTTAAATACTGATTATCAACAAGACTTATGCGTCATTGCGAATCCGTCGGCAGACGGGTGACGCAATCTTAACGCAGTTGAGATCGCTTCTTCGCTCCCGCTCATCGCGATGACGCTGATATTCCGTCATTTACTCATTATGCCCCAAAATTTGGGGTGAATTCTCGGAATGACGACTTTTTGGACATCCTCTTTTTTATTTGAAATAAATCAGCTAATATTTCTTCTGTAATTGTAAATATGGGTTGCTTTAAGGTTTCGTTCGAGCAGATAGTTTTCGTAATCTCCTTTAAAGCGGATTCGTGTATCAATAGTTTTTTTCATATCGCCGGCAAGTCCGATAAGAAGTTCACACGCCTCACGAACGGCAAAGTTACCGCCGGCATTCCCGGTGATGTAATCACATATTTTTTCTGACACAAGGTAATCAGTTGTCAAGGGACTGCCCGAACGGTTTACAAGTATCGACAAGCCGGCCTTCTTTGCAACCTCAATATCCAGTATGTCATCAAAGACAAAAGCTATTTCATCTTCTGATAATCCGTATTTTTCACAAATTATTTCAAGTGCCTCGCTTTTGTTGATATAACTGAGAAAGGCAGCATCCATATGCTCACGCTCTGCCAGTGCGAGTGCCGGCTGGTTGTTTTCTCCGGTTATGATAAAAGTATAAGGCAGATTTCCGTTCCTCAACCAGAAATCAAGCTTCAGCATATTCATTCCCATTGCATCGGGTTCGGCAAAGGGGCTGCCTTTGTCGCTAACTTTTGATCCGTTATTGAACACACCGTCCCAGTCAAAAACAAATGCCTTTATTTTACCGGCTTTGCTTTTTAGGTCAGTGAACTGATTTATGAAAGTTCCGCCTATGGAAGTGAATAACTTTTCCACATCAGCCATTGGTCAGTTTTTTGTAAAGTTCGTTTGCCTTTTCAAGGTCTTCAGGGGTATCAACACACATAGTCTCCTCAATACCGGTAATCCCGCATTTAATTTTGTAACCGTTCTCTATCCACCTTAGCTGTTCCAGCGATTCTGCCTTCTCGAGCGGAGTGGGTGCAAGCTGAACTATCTCGAGAAGAACTCCCGGCCGGTAACCGTAAATCCCTATCTGACGATAAAAAGTATGGGTTTCTGCCCATTTATCCTTTTCAACCCCTTGCAGAAAAGGTATCGGCGAACGGCTGAAATAAATGGCATTACCGTCATTATCAAGAATTACTTTTGCTTCTTTTTCGTCAAAGATCTGGTCGTTATTTTCAATCTCGTTCACCAGGGTTGCTATCTGCGTATCGCGGTCTTCGAAACACTTTTGTATGTCGTTAAGCTGCTCGCTGTCGAAAAACGGCTCGTCACCCTGAATGTTAATGATAACATCAAAATTTACTTTTTCAATTGCACTTGCCAGTTTTGCTGCCTCGGCGCATCGTTCGGTTCCGCTTCTGTGATAAGCTCCTGTCATCACAACCTTACCACCAAACGATTCAACGGCATCAGCAATACGCTCATCATCAGTAGCGATGTAGACATACTGCAATGTTTTGCGACAGTTTTCATATACGTGCTGTATCATCGGCTTATCGCCAATCATTGCAAGCGGTTTTCCAGGCAAGCGGGTAGACGCGTATCGTGCAGGAATAATTCCCAGTACTTTATTCGACATAGTCTTTCAGTAAAAATATTAAGTACCCTGATACGTGATCAGGTGTTTGTTTTTAAATTAAAAAAGAAAGTTTATTGTTTCCACAAATTACAATCCAATATCTCCTGAGAACAACAGCATTACAGAAATATATTTGCAGAGTCAAAATTTTAAAGTGCAGAGCACCGTGATACAATTTCGTTTTTACATTCTTAGCAGCAGCTCTCTTATCTTCTCCTTCGAGATGTGATTTTTCCAGTCGGGACCGAATGCATTATTCCACATATGTTCAAGAGCCCATGAAGTCTCAACCATCAGGTCGAGCTGCTCATCGGTACAGCCGGCTACCACACCCTGAGGTATCTCAACCTTCTGTATCTCCTGCATCTTTTTGAACTCTTTCACTCCTTCGGGATAATACTCTTCCAGTTTTTCAAAAACAATACAATTCCCCACTCCGTGGTGGATTCCCAGAACGTGTGACAATCCGTATGACAATGCGTGACAAACCCCAACCTGTGAATATGTAACGCTGTTACCTCCCAGAAGCGATGCAACCATCATCTTCTCATCACTCTCGATTCTTGGTGTATCTGTATCTGAAAACACCTCAACACAAAGCTCAGATGACTTTTCGGCAAAAGCCCTTCCGAGAGAATTAATCCAGGTGCCGTTCAAAGACTCAACATTGTGAATGTAGCAATCCATACCGGTGTAAAAACGCTGATCGGCAGGAACTGTAGCCAACAGTTCAGGATCAAACACCACCTCATCGGGTATTGTGTAATCACACTTTATGCCAAGCTTCTTTTCAGGTCCGCTAAGCACGGCAGTCATCGACACCTCAGCACCGGTTCCTGAAATGGTAGGAACACAAATTGTGTAAATGCCTTTGTTTTTTATGAGGTCAAGCCCCTGATAATCGGCCGAATCACCGGGATTAGTAACCATCAATCCTGTGGCTTTGGCATAATCCATAGTTGTACCGCCGCCAATTCCTACTACAACAGAAGGCAATATATCACGATACTCCAGTATCTCGTCACGGTATTTGTTCACCAATGAGGTTTTTGGCTCATCGGTCGTGTCGATCCAGATCACAAGGTCTTTATCCGTTTTCGGCAAACGCTCCTCCAGCTCTTTCCCTTTGAAAAAATCATCAACCATAAAAACCGTCCAGCTCTTATCGTTCTCTTTTCTTCGGTCGATGAGTTCACCAAGATGATTAAAACTGCCTTTCCCGAAAGCATAATACCCCGGATTTACAAAGCTCCTGAAATCGTATAGCATAATTTCTGTTTTTAACTTTTATCCAAGAATTGCGTCAAACTTTTTGCACATGTCATCCAGCTCTTCCTCTGTCCAGGTAATTCTGATATTGATCGAAACCAGACGGCTTATCACATCATCCGACTTTGGAAGCTGCAGCGTTTTGTAATCCTGAGGCACATCAAAGAACTTGAGAGCAACAGGAGCCGCTGTTTTCATTTCTTTCAGATGTTCCCAGTTTTTTATGTAATGATAATTATTGTTGTACCAGTATGCTGCAGGAATTCCGGTGTTGCCCATTTCATCAGCTACTCTTTCCGCCTCTTTTGCATCAGGAAGGAAAAAGTTGAGAACAGAAGCCGAATCGCCCTGCTCATCAGGCAGCTGACGGAATGTTATCTGCGGGAATTTTTTCAGATAGTCTTTCAATACCTTTTTGTTCGCCCTCTGACGCTCAATTATGAAATCTATCTTACGGAACTGTGCAAGACCTACTGCAGCATGAAGCTCACTCATACGGTAATTGGTTCCAAGTATCGGATGATCTTCGGCACCTCTGTTGTCACCAACGTGATTGTGGCCATGATCAGACCAGGTATGCGCCTTTTCATAAATCTCGTCACTGTTTGTAATTACAGCTCCACCCTCTCCGGCAGTTATTATCTTGAAAAAGTCGAATGAGAAACATGCCACATCGCCGAAAGTACCCAGTGGCTTTCCTTTATACGAACCACCAAGTGCCTGTGCTGTATCCTCGATAAGGATAAGGTTATGTTTTTTACAAACATCAATAATAGCATCAAGATCGGCCATAGCACCAACCATATGTACCAGAAGTACAGCTTTTGTTTTCGGTGTTATCACTGCCTCAATCCCTTCAGCAGAAAGGCAAAGAGTTTCGTCAATCTCTGCAAACACAGGTATGGCCCCGCTGTTTATCACTGCTTCAACAGGAGCAATGAATGTAAACGGCGGCACGATCACCTCATCACCGGCACCGATACCGGCCGAAGCAAGAGAAACATAGTCGGCTGCGGTACCACTCGAAACCATATGACAATGTTTAACACCGTGATATTCGGCAAACTCTTTTTCAAAAGTCCTGGCTTTCCAGATGCCTTTGCGGGCTTCATCGTGATTGTATCTGAACAGGATGCCTGTTTCCAGTACATCCATTACCTCTTTGCGTTCTTCTTTCCCAAATAATTCTGTTCCGGGCATAGTATTCTGATTTTAAGAAATTGACAATAAAAAAACAAGCTTAGTAATCAAGAACCTCAAGCTTTACAAGGTCCTGAACATCAAGCATACCAACAGGTTTTCTGTTGTCGAGAACAATTATGTTGTCTATCTGCTTCTCTTTAAAGATGGTTGTTGCCTTTTTCAGAAGGTCTTCAGCATCCACCGAAATAGGTTCAAACAACCTCAACTCACCCATTTTTTTAGAAAGGAAAGACTCTCCGTTTTCGTTAAGATAGCGGCGAAGGTCTCCATCGGTGAATACACCTGCAATCTCACCTTTGTCGTCAACTATAGAAACTGCTCCCATTCCTGATTTGGTCATTTCAACTATTGCCTCATTCACTGTATTGTCAAGACGAACAGTAGGATTAACACCCTCCTGGAGCACATCCTTAACTTTCATTGTCATCTGGCGGGTGTGTGAGATAAACTGCTGTGTACCGATAGTGGTGAAGTTGTTTGTATTCATCTGCTTCATCACACGCCACGGAATAGTACAGCAATGAGCTCCAAGCTCAAGTGCATTTTTAACGTGCTCGGGATGACGTACAGAAGAAAACATAATTTTACTGTCGTACCCGTAATGATCAACTACATTCACACAATCTTTTATCAGCTTAAGTGCATCATATCCCTGATCCTGCATACGGCCTACGAGCACACAAACATAAGTTGCTCCTGCAGCCATCGCCATATATGCCTGCTGAAGGTTGTATACAAGGTGAATATTTACCATAATGTCTTCGTCACGAAGCATTTTACAGGCACGTGTTGCCTCTATAGATGCGGGAATCTTAAACACTGTTTTTTTCTTGTCAAGGCCGAGATCGAGCAAGCGGTGTGCTTCTGCAACTATCTCCTCTGCCGTGTCACCCAACGCTTCAATCTGAAGCACCGGAACAATTTTCGAAAGCTCTAAAATAGTGCCGTCGATATCGGTAATACCATGACGGTGCATAAAGGTCGGAGTAGTTGTCAATCCATCGAGAAAACCAAGTTTGAATACTTCTCTGATCTCGTTTATGTCTGCTGAATCAAGATATAATTCCATCATAATTTTTTGTCTTTTATTTATTTTTTAGTTCTGTATTTTTTTTCTGTATAATGTATTTCAATTAATGGCTTAAGGAACTCCTCAAGCTGATCGATATCTATCTGGCTGGCTGCATCACAAAGAGCATCACAGGCACGCGGATGGGCTTCAATAAAGATACCGTCGATACCGGCTGCAACACCTGCACGTGCAATCGGGCCTAGATACTGGCGTGTTCCACCTGCCGGATCAGCACTGGGAATGCCGTAACGACGAATGCAGTGTGTAATGTCGAATACCACCGGATAACCTATTCTGTTCAATTCGTAAAAGCTTCTGGGGTCAACAATCAAGTCGTTGTAACCAAAAGTATAGCCCCGTTCTGTAAGCATAATGTTTTTGTTTCCGAAATGCTCAACTTTCTGAACCGGCTTTATCATATTTTCGGGAGCAATGAACTGCCCGTGTTTTATATTTACCGCCTTACCCGTTTTTGCAGCTTCGGTAACAAGCGATGTCTGCATACAAAGATAAGCCGGAATCTGAATCACATCCAGAACGTCGGCAGCCGGCTTAACCTGTCCTACATGGTGAACATCTGAGATAACCGGAACGTCAAATGTTTCCTTTATCTTTTCCAGCATCCTGAGTCCCTCTTCTAATCCGGGACCGTAATAATACTCAACAGAGCTTCTGTTGTCCTTAATAAACGATGACTTAAAAATCAGAGGCATATCAAGGTTCTCGGCTATTTTTTTTATCCTTTCAGCCGAGTCCATCATTATTTTCTCATCCTCGATGACACAAGGCCCGGAAATAAGAAATAATTTATCTTCTCCGAAAACCTTATCACCTACTTTTATGTTGTTCATATGTAAAGTATATTAAAATAAACGGGTGCAATTTACAACTAAAAAACAATTCATTGAAATATTATGACAGTTAAGGGTTGTAATTCACTTAACAGAACAAAAAAAATTATACTTTAGTACAAAACGAATAAATAAAAAAACAGATTATGAAAAGATTATTTTTTGCATTACCGGTGTTAATGATGATACTCGGTTCCTGCTCATCAACAAAATTTCACGCTGATTACGATAAAACCGTTGATTTCTCAAAATACAAAACACTTGAATATTACGGATGGGACAAAGGTAGCGGACATCGTTTGTCTCAGTTCGACAAAGAGCGTATAGAGCAGGCATTTGCTAATGAATTCAGGAAAAGAGGTATCGAAATTGTACCCAAAGGAAGCGGAGGCGATCTAATAGCATCACTGTACATCATTACTCAGGATAAGACCTCATATACATCAACCACTGTAGCAACCGGATACTACGGTTACGGCGGTTTTTACGGATACGGACCAGGTTGGGGCTGGGGACCGAGCATGTCGGTTAGCACTGTTCATCCTGTTGATTACAAGGTGGGAACTCTGATTTGTTCAGTATATGATGCCAAAGAAAAAAGATTGATCTGGGAAGGAATTATTAACGGAACCATTAATGAAGACCCGGCTCTCAGAACCAAGAATATTCCTAAAATGGTAGCATACCTGATGCGTAAATTCCCTAAAAAACCGGTTAAGTAAACTAACAATCAAAAATATTTCTGAGGCAGGTTATATCTGATTAGTTCAGAAGACCTGCCTTTTTTATTTCCCGTTTTAAACCAAAAAGCAATTCTGATGTCTATAAATAAAAAGACACAATGGATAATCTCCGATACATACACCACCTGCTAAACCGGGCATCGTTCGGACCTTCACTGAAAAAACTTTATGAGTATGAAAAGCTTACCCCCGGCGAATTAACAGACCGGTTGTTTGCATCATCAGAAAATTACACTCAATTAAACGTTATTGAGCAACCGACAATTCCTTTCAGCAAACTCAGGAAACTTTCGGAAGAAGAGAAAAGAAAACTCCGAATGACGATGAGAAAGCAGTTGATGGAGCTGAACAAAAAGTGGTTTATGAAAATGGCTACCACTGATGCCGTGCTTCGTGAAAAACTGACACTATTCTGGCACGATCATTTCGCCTGCTACTCCCGCAACCCGTATTTTGCTCAGGACCTTAACAACATATTAAGAAAGAATGCCCTGGGAAATTTCGGGCAGATGCTTTTCGAAGTGTCTAAAAGCCCGGCTATGCTGCAATACCTCAACAATCAGCAGAATAAAGCAAAAAGTCCCAATGAGAATTTTGCACGTGAGGTTTTAGAGCTGTTTACACTTGGAAGAGGAAACTATACCGAAACTGACATAAAAAATGCGGCCAGGGCTTTTACCGGTTGGGGATTCAACATAAAGGGAGAATTTGTTTTCAGGGAGAAGCAGCACGATTACGGAACAAAACAGTTTCAGGGATACAAAGGGAATCTTTCAGGTGAGGATGTGCTGAACATCATACTTGAAAAAAGACAAACAGCATATTTCATTACAAAGAAGATATTCAAATATTTTGTAAATGAGGAACCGGATAATGACCGGGTAAATGAACTTGCTGAAAGCTTCTATGCTTCCGGATACGACCTGAGAAAACTGATGATGAACATCTTCTCGTCACCCGGATTTTATGATGAAAAAAACATCAATGCCCTGATAAAATCACCGGCAGAGTTATTGGTCGGATATGCAAGGATTCTTCCATTTGATAATCCGGAACAAAAAAAGATAATCCTTGCACAGCGGGCGCTAGGCCAGATTTTGTTTATGCCGCCCAATGTAGGCGGATGGCCATACGGGAAGGAGTGGATAAACACCTCAAGCATAACATACCGTTTACAGATGCCATACACATTTATTGCCCCGCCTAAAAATAAAAACCGAAAGAAACTGTTCAGCATTAATTGGCAGGAGTTTAACCGGGAAACAGCCGGTATTCCTTCCGAATATCTGGCTGTTCTGTTACTGGGAAATAATCCCGGCAACAAGGAACTACAACTGATAAGCCGCAGAGTAGAAAGAGTACAAAACGATTTTATCAGAAAACCATTGGAAACAGTAAGTTATATGAGTTTGCCCGAATATCAGCTGGCATAAAGGATTACTGAAATGAAAAAGATAAACAGAAGATATTTCCTGCAAAAGGCCGCTTTATCAACCGGTGGAATAATGTTGCTGCCGTCAGCTTTAAAAGCAGCGTTCGAAGCACGGATACCTTTGAACAAAGCCACAGAAATAAAAAAGCTTGTTGTGATACAGCTTTCGGGAGGCAACGACGGGCTGAATATGGTAGTTCCATACAGCAACGATCTGTACTACAAAGTCCGCCCGCGCCTTGCTGTCAGCAGGGACAACGTACTTCCACTTTCCGACTATCAGGGACTGAATCCGGTAATGACAGGATTCAGCGACCTGTTCAAAAAAAATATGCTGACCGTAATCAATAGTGTTGGTTACCCGGATCCCGACAGGTCACATTTCCGGTCGATGGACATATGGCAGTCGGCAAGCGACTCTAACCAGTACCTCAACACCGGATGGATAGGACGATACCTGAACTCATTGTCCGGTGAAAATAAAAAGCCGCATATGGCAATTGAAGTAGGCGACGAACTTGACCTTGCTCTGGTTGGTGACAACATAACCGGAATTGCACTGGAAAACCCCGGACGACTATACGAAAATCTGCAAAGAGGTATATTCCGGCAGGTAGCCCGAATTCACAGCAATGTAAAAGGCAACAGCAACCTTGACTACATTTACCGGACAATGAACGAGACCATCGAGTCGGCCGACTACATACACGACACGCTTTCAGCACAGGGAGCTGCATTTAACTCCGGCCTGCAACCCGGTAAGCTGTCAGGTAAACTGTCAATAATTTCATCAATGATTAATGCCGGATTTACAACAAAGGTTTATTACACTTCACTAACAGGTTTCGATACTCATACAAATCAGCGTCCACAACAGGACCGGCTGCTGAAAGAGCTTTCCGACTCCGTTTCGGAATTTATCTCCGACCTGGAAAAAACAGGAATGACGGATAATGTTGTGGTGATGATATTCTCCGAATTCGGGCGCAGGGTTGCTCAAAACGCCAGCAACGGAACAGACCACGGCTGTGCTAACAATGTACTGCTGATTGGCAAAAATCTTAAATCGCCTGGCTTTTACAACGAACCTCCAAACTTAAAGGATCTTGACAAAGGTGATTTAAAATATAAAATTGACTTCAGGTCTGTGTACGGCTCTTTACTTGAAAACCATCTCGATAGTGATGCCGGTACAATTTTGGGCAGGAAATTCCCTCTGCTAAATATCGTTTGATTCAAATCCGGGTTTAATATTACGGTGCGCTACACCTTCTTAGTTGGTCAGTTCTTGTTTTTCTACAAATATTACCGGTGCTACGCACCTCCGCTTTAAGGAATCGAGGAATTGCATAGCTCCGGAGAAGTGACATTCTTTTACAACTAGTTGTTCTTCGGAAATTTTATGTCTTTCAACATCAGTTGTATTGAGGTCATACCGTTAAAGGTATTTTCATCAATGGTGTAAC
>JAADEM010000012.1 GCA_013153405.1 Chlorobiota bacterium | reverse complement strand
TTTAGAATTATATAAATCATCTGTTGCAACAGACGGGTTATCTGTTTCCAGAATATCGGTACAACTACCGGCCGAAAAAGTTATGACTATGAAAAGTAATATTTTTATAAATTTATTTGTCATGTCAATTGATTTTAAAATTTAACATTAACACCGAACATAAATGTCATAGGGTAAAGTGAGAGTTGTGTATTTACATCCTCTCCTATTATTTCAGGGTCTGACCCAAGGTAATCTGTAAATGTAAATGGGTTCTGTACTGCCAGGTAAACCCTTGCATCATTCATTTTTATTTTATCCAAAAATGATTTATCCAGATTATACCCCAGTGTTATATTTCTCACCTTCAGGAAGGTTCCCGACACCTGTGACAGCACTTGTGTATAGTATGATTGAGCACCTACCTGCTGATATTTATTGCTGCGGTTTTCAGGAGTCCAGTACTCCACATCAAGTTTGTTCCAGTGTTCATTATCCCAGGCCGTAAACATATAGGTAAATTCATCATGATAAAGCCCGCCTATTCTCATATAAATATCAATCATCAAATCAAAATTCCTATACCCGAAATTATTGATAAATCCCATCGTCCAGTCCGGCATAGGAGAGCCCAGTATCTGATAGTCCTTTTCATCAAGCTGATAATCGCCGTTCACATCTTCAACTTTAATGTGACCTACACTCTGACCATATTTTGCAGCCTCTTCCTCCTCTTCCACCTGCCATATTCCCAGTTGTTTGAAATCATAAATTACCCGTATAGGATAACCGATAAACCATCTGTTTCCCAGGTCATCTTTATCATCACCATAAAGATTCACTATCTCATTCCGGTTCAATGAAAACACAACTGAAGACTTCCAGTAAAAAGACGGATTTGATATATTCACTGTATTCAATGAAACTTCAATACCCTTGTTTAATGTTTCTCCTATATTCTGATAAACCGAATTTACACCATTCACGGTACTTATTGAACGTTTCATTATCAAGTCATCTGTAGTCCTGTAATAAGCATCAATTGTTCCGTTAATTCTGGAATTAAACAGTCCGAAATCGATACCTAAATTATATTCGGATGTCATTTCCCATTTCAGATTCCGGTTACCCAGAACATCGCCTATACCAAATCCGTTTTCACCATTTGTTCCAAATGTATATTTGGACAAATCCAGTTTGGTAAGTGTTATATCGTGAGTAATGTTATTATTTCCACTCTTTCCGTAACTAAGTCTCAGTTTCAAATCATTAATTACATTTACATTTTTCAGGAACGGCTCCTCACTTATTTGCCAGCCAAGAGCAACCGACGGCATAAATCCCCACTGGTTTTCTTCGCTCAACCGCGAGGTTCCGTCATAACGTCCGGTGAGAGTAAGCATATATTTCTGTTTCAAAGAGTAATTTGCTCTCAGCATAAACGACACCATCGATGCTTCCCAGTACCAACTATCCACATCCCTTATATCGTTAGCTGTTCCTATAGCATGCCAATAAGAATCATAAGGAAGATCCTCTCCCCGCATATGTGACCCCTTATGTGTTTCTTTCTGCAAACTAAAAAGACCGATGGCATCTATCTGGTGTATTTTATTAATAGATTTCGACAGGGTAGCAATATTATCCCAAACAAGGTTATTACTTATTCCTTCACTCCTATAGGCTTCATTCGGATTTACTCCTTGTTTCTGTTGTGTCTCTTTACCTATCCATTCTCCATACACTGAATTGTCATATTGATAGGAAACCTGAGATTTAAATTTCAAATAATCGAAAGGCTGATACTCAATGTAACTTGAGAAATTCGAGAAAAACGATTTTGTTTGCCTCAGGTTGTTCTTCATCTGAAAAAAAGGATTAATCTTACTTGAGGTCGGTTGTACTATAAAAGTATATTCATGATTCTCATCATACGGACTTGCAATAGGCGGTATAAAATACGCATTCAACAGTGCTTCATCAGCTCCGTGATCAGTAACATCGTTTGATAAATATGTAGTTACTCCTGTTTTGAATTTTGATCCCAGCTTCTGATCCAGATGAACATTTGCTGTAATCCTCTCATAATCTTCGTTCTCTAAAAACCCCTGATCTGATGTATATCCAAGGCTAAACGAATATGATGTATTCTCATCTGCTCCCGATGAAATTATATTATGATTTGTAACAACCGACGGAGAAGAAACTTCTCTTAACCAATCATAATATTCACCATTCTTAATTCTTCTTTTTTCATCAGGTGTAAGAAAATCCGGTCTCGACAGTGATGCTTCACCATACTTATTTTTCCACAATTCTATTTTATATTCCACATATTCATATCCGTCGCCATAATTACCAATCATATCAGGAATACGGGTTGGTGTTTTCACTCCAACATTTCCGGAATATTCAATATTAAACCCTTTTTTATTGTTCGCTCCTTTTGTTGTAATAATAACAACTCCGTTTGCCCCGCGTGAGCCATAAATTGCCGTAGATGAAGCATCTTTCAAAATATCTATAGATTCAATATCAGCAGAATTCAGATATTTAATACCGGAATATGAAGGTACTCCATTAATAACATACAACGGTTCGTTTGAAAAGTTAATAGAGTTAAGACCTCTGATTTCCATCGACATTGAAGCTCCCGGTTTATTTGAACTTTTTGTGACAACCACCCCGGAAACCCTTCCGTTTAAAGATTCGGTCATGTCGGTATTTAATGCTTCCTGTAATTTTTTTCCATCAACCGAAACCATAGAACCTGTAAGGTCCTTTTTCTTAACGGTTCCATATCCAATAACTATCACATCGTTAATTATATTCTCAAGAGGCATCAGCTGAACATTATATTCACCACTCTGCGTAACATTAACCTCTTTTGGTTCCATACCTATAAAAGAAAAAACCACAACACTGTTATCCTGAGGAATATGTAACCGGTAAACACCGTTATTATCAGTAACTGTTCCTGTCTGTGTACCTTTAATAATTATATTAACACCGGGTAAAGGCATATCTAATTCATCCGTGACTACACCATAAATATCTACCCCCTGGGCAAGCAATGTATTCATTGATGATAATAGAATTAAAACAGCAATTACATTTATTTTCAGTTTCATAAAAATTTGTATTATGTTAATTGAAATAGACATTCATTGTAGTTAATATTAATTAAGAGGATACCATTTGTATTTTCCGACGAGTTTTGCACTGAACTGTCCGGTTTTATCCGGAATGTTTTCAACGTCTTCCGGCATTTCTGTAAAATCCCAGGCACAAATAAGATCACTCTCACTGCCAGAAACATCAGAGCTCATCAGATATTTAATCTCTTCCATACTTTTTGCCCCATCCCACATTCTGAACTTTTTAATATAACCTGTCATACATCGGGATAAATCGGTAGGTTCCTGAAATGCCCACATATTTGTATTCTGGGTATTCGGCACATAAGATTGAAGATTTCCTGACTCATCATATATATCATTGGTTTTACTAAAGAACAGCTCTCCGTTTAAATACATTTTTAACTGGCCCTCGGAAAGACTTGCATCATAAACCATAGCTATATGATTCCACTCTCCGTAATTCTTAGGATAAACACTTCCAAACTCCAGCACTCTGTTTGACTGTGGCCCCATTCCCAAAGTTGCCCTCAGGTTATCACCCATAAAGTTTATCATCCATCCTTCGTAAGGATCTGCTGTATTATTAAATGTTGCTAAAAAATCCCCGATGGCACTCTCATAAAAACCTTCGTCATACTTGATCCAGCTTTCGACAGTAAATGCATCAGAGCCACCGAACTTCGGACTTGCTCCAAACTCAATTCTTCCTTTCTGATCAATCCCGAATACTTTTATCTCAGCAGGAGTTCCAGGATCAAGCGTAATTTGCAATGAGCTTTCAAAATCGGCGATAGCTTTATCTGCCATTACACAATAGTTGTCAATTTCATATTGCAGAAAAAACCTGTCTGCATTTGCCATTGAAATTGCATTTTCCAGATTTTCTTTTTCTTTTGCCAATATTATTACACTCTCATATGGATAGGTGCCATCCTCATCTCCGACAGCAGCAGTATCCAGGATATTTTGCATATCATTTAACTTACTGTACAAACAATCATAATTTAATACAATAGCTACAGGTGTATTCTCTTTACAAGAGGTAAAAATGATAGCAGCAAACAATAGAAATTTTGTTACATAACCGACATTGTTCATTTTTAACTTTTTTATTTAAAATTTAATTTTTCGTCTAACTTACATCCGCAAGGTTACCATTCAGGTTAATTATGGGTTAACAGAAGTTATTTTTTGTTAATTTTTTTATTTTTTTCAGGCCCTCTGTCATTAAGAATATCACATAAAACACAACCATGGCATCCCTATACCACTGATTTTCTATCACTTTTGAAGCATTCACTTTGTTTAGGTGACAATTTGGTTATTAAACATTTTTTCAGGATTAAACACACTCCGGAATTATCAAAAGAAAAAACAAGACAGTACAAAAACCATAAAAACAGAAACAAATTAACCAGAAAGCTACCAACCAATTCAATAACACACCCCGCAGAAACAGATATTCAAAATGAACTTAATTATTTATATATGCCTGATTACATATTAATATATATTGTACACATGTCCTTCGCCTAAAAACCACAATTACCGGTATGTAATTTTGAGAAACACAGAAAAACATTTTTTTTTCTGAAAAAAGCAAAAATCTGCCTTGCGAGATTTTCAGACCAACAATGCTATTTTTTGTTTTTTTCAGCCAATAACCCTTATTTTTTAACAGTTCGCCATCCTTTTTTAATGTTTTTCTTATTTTTTACCTTGTTTTTTGACACTTTTTGAAAATATTTTTTACTTTTGCCATCGTAACAAAATTTAAAAATTATGGCAACATTAAGATTTCAAGCATTAGCAGATGTGATGAAAAGAGCACCAAAAATGGTGTCGTTACCTTCACTTAAGGTATCAGATTATTACGGAGAAATGGTATTTGACAAAGAGGCGATGGCCAAATACCTGTCGAAAGAAGCATACAAGGCAGTAATCTCTGCCATGGAAAAAAATCAACCCATAGACAGAAAAGTAGCCGACAGCATTGCTTCAGGAATGAAAGCCTGGGCAGTGGAAAGAGGAGCTACACACTATACTCACTGGTTTCAGCCACTTACTGACGGAACTGCAGAAAAACATGACGGATTTATCGACTTCGGCGATAACGGTAACATAATCGAAGCTTTTTCAGGAAAACTACTTGCTCAGCAGGAGCCTGATGCTTCATCATTCCCGTCGGGAGGTATTCGTCAGACTTTTGAAGCTCGCGGTTACACAGCCTGGGATGTTTCTTCACCGGCTTTTGTTGTAGGAACAACTCTTTGTGTGCCTACTGTATTCATATCATACACAGGTGAAGCTCTCGACTATAAAACACCGTTATTAAAAGCATTGGCAGCTGTTGATAAAGCAGCCGTCGGAGTGTGTCAGTATTTCGATAAGAATGTAACCAAGGTTCATGCAAACCTCGGATGGGAGCAGGAATATTTCCTAATCGACACTGCTCTTTATCAGGCACGTCCGGACCTTGTTCTTACAGGAAGAACCCTTATGGGTCACTCATCGTCGAAAGACCAGCAGCTTGATGATCACTATTTCGGTTCTATTCCCGAAAGAGCTTCACAGTTTATGATCGAACTTGAAATTGAGGCTCACAAGCTTGGAATACCAGTTAAAACACGTCATAACGAGGTGGCTCCAAACCAGTTTGAAGTTGCTCCTATTTTTGAGGAAGCCAACCTGGCCAACGACCACAACCAGCTTATTATGGATGTAATGAAACGTGTGGCACGTCACCACAATTTTGAAATTCTTTTCCATGAAAAGCCGTTTGCAGGAATCAATGGTTCAGGAAAACACAACAACTGGTCACTTGGTACAAACACAGGGGTTAACCTGCTTGCTCCGGGTAAGAATCCTAAAGGAAATCTTCAGTTCCTTACTTTCCTTACTAATGTAATGGCTGCAGTATACAAAAATCAGGACTTACTGAGGGCATCTATTCTTACCACTTCAAACAGTCACCGATTGGGAGCAAACGAAGCACCACCGGCAATAATCTCAATTTTCCTTGGTTCACAGATATCGTCAATGCTTCAGAACCTTGCAGAGAAGATCACCGACCAGAAGATGACTCCGGAAGAGAAAACTGCACTGAAACTTGGTATCGGACGTATTCCCGAGATACTTCTCGACAACACAGACCGTAACCGTACTTCACCTTTCGCATTTACCGGAAACCGTTTCGAATTCCGCGCAGTAGGATCATCATCGAACAATGCAGCAGCTCTTACTGCTCTTAATGCTGCCCTGGCCGTTCAGCTTAATGAGTTCAAAGCAGATGTTGATGCCCTGATAGCAAAAGGCGTTAAAAAGGATGAAGCAATCTTCCAGATGATTAAAAAACTTTATCTTGAGTCAAAAGCTGTTCATTTCGACGGTGACGGATACTCTCAGGAATGGGTTGAAGAGGCTGCACGTCGTGGTCTTACCAACATCACAAGTGTTCCCGAGTCACTTATGAAATATCTGGATCCGGCATCGAAAAAATCACTTGTTGAAAGCGGTGTGATGACCGAGAAAGAACTGGAAGCACGTGTAGAGGTTGAGCTCGAAAAATATACAATGAAAATACAGATTGAAGCCCGTGTACTCGGGGACCTTGCAATCAACCATATTGTACCCACAGCTATCAGATATCAGACATCACTCATCAGCAATGTTCAGGGAATGAGAGATCTTTTCCCCGAAGGAGAGTACAATGAACTTGCCGGTGCTCGCCTTGAACTAATTAAAGAGATATCTGGACACATCTCATCTATCAAATCAAAGGTTCACGACATGATAGAAGCCAGAAAAGAGTGCAATGTTATAGAGGATGCAAAAGACAAGGCCTTTGCATACGAACAGAAAGTCCGTCCATTCCTCGAGGACATACGCAGCCATATAGATAAACTCGAATTAATAGTTGATGACGAGATGTGGCCGTTGCCAAAATACAGAGAGCTGTTGTTCACACGATAAATTTTGTTATATCAGATCAAAAATCCCACTGTAAACCGGTGGGATTTTTTTTGTCGTATTTTATAATATTAGAAGACAGATAACGTTTCTCTATCAATATGATTATCTGTTTTATTAATTCTTTTGATAGAGTAACAATAGAAAAATCTTAAATTTACGGTCATATAAAATCAATGTACCGCTTATGTCAGCACCCCGGTTTATTTCGTTTATCCTGATTATCTCTGCACTGCTAATGCAAAGTTGCTCTGTTGGCAATAAGTATTCGGCAGGAATGAAAGCATACAATATAGGCGAGTACCACCGGGCAATACCTTTATTAAAAAAAGCATACTCAAAAGAAAAAAACAAATATGCAAAAGGTGAAATATCATATTATTTAGGCGATTGCTACCGTCAAACCAACCTGCCGTTAAAAGCCGCCTCTGCCTATTCAAAAAGTGTGAGATACAAATTCGAGATGCATGATGCAGAGCTTTACATGGCCGACAGTTACCGCAAAGCAGGAAAGTATGAAAAAGCCCTTAAAGCATATCAAAGCTATGCCGAAAACTCACCAAGGGATGTAAGAGCCGAACTGGGAATTAAATCCTGTAAAATGGCAATGAACGATACAACACCGGGCAGGTACATTATTACAAAAATGAAGATTGTAAACTCTAAATTCAGTGATTTTTGTCCGGTATATGCAGGAAAAGATTATGACCAGCTCTATTTTACTTCAATGCGTACTGATAAGAAAAAGCGCAAACGAAATCAGATAACGGGTCAGGGAGGTGCCGACATCTATTTTTCCAGAATAGATGCCAAAGGCAACTGGACCAAACCCAAAGCTCTGGAAGAACCAATAAACACACAGTTCGACGAAGGAACAGGAAGCATTACCGCTGACGGAAAAGAGATGTATATCACCCGATGCCGGTATGAAAAGGAAGAAGCAACCAATCCGGAAATATACGTAATGAAAAGAGAAGGAGGACGCTGGAGTGAACCGGTTCCTGTAACATTTCAGGAGACAGACTCGGTGATGTTTGCTCATCCTGCAATCTCGCCTGATGGTAAAACATTATATTTTGTATCTGACATGCCCGGCGGACAGGGCGGAAAAGACATCTGGATGTCGACAAATACCGGAGGCGAATGGGGAAAGCCTGTTAACATGGGCCGTGACATAAACACTCCCGGCGATGAGATGTTTCCATATGTTCGTTCCGACGGCACTCTGTATTTTTCGTCTGACACACACATAGGATACGGCGGACTTGATATATTTAAAGCTGTAAAAAAAGAAACTAAAAACGGTTCCGTATACGAAGTGATAAACCTTGGCGACCCTATCAATACTTTTGCCGACGATTTCGGCATTGTATTCAAAGGAGAAGATAATGAAGGAATATTGTCGTCTACAAGAGGAAGTTCCAGAGCTATTGACAATCTTTTCGTTTTTTCCCTGCCAAAACTTGAATTTCATCTTAAAGGAAATGTTCTTAACGGCAAAACAAAAGAGCCCGTCAAAGGTGCTTATATGCGGCTTATCGGCACCGATGGAACAAATCTTAAAATGTCGATACAGGAAGACGGTTCGTTCAGCATGAAACTAAAGCCTAATACTGATTATGTAATTTTAGTGGCAGCTAAAGGTTTCTTCAACCACAAAGAAAAATTCTCAACTGCAGAGCAGACTGAAAGCAAAGACTTTAACTTTGAAATTGACCTGATGCCTACAGAAACAGCCATAATGCTGTACAATATCTATTTTGACGAAAACAGCCCCGATTTACCTGCCGGGGCACTACCCGAATTACAACGATTACTCCGGATTATGCTCGACAATCCTAATATGAAAATAGAGATAGGGGCTCATGCCGACGATCCGGGCGATGACACCGAAAATCTGATTCTGTCACAAAAACGTGCTGAAACAGTGAGAAAATACCTTATATCGAAAGGTGTACCCGAAGAAAACATAACTTCAAAAGGATATGGCCGTTCCAGGCCTCTTGTAGTAGACCGGAATATAAGTGCTGAATACCGTTTTCTGAAAAAAGGTGACAAACTGACTCCTGACTTTATACAAAGACTGAAACGGAACAACAGAGCAACAGCCCACAAACTTAACCGGCGCATTGAATTCAGAATAGTTAACAGGTAATCATAAAATATTGCCTTCAGCTTTAATAATATTTACCATAAACCCGGTAAGATCAATATTCTCAGATTGTATCTTCTCAGCTGCCGATAAAGCTGCTGTTTTTTTCTCCTCATTGAACAAACCAACAGCCTTACGAATAATTTCAGAAATATTATCATCAGGGCTGAAATTAAGCAGCGTACCATATTTTTTTTCTAACTCGTTCGTATATCCACGACCTGTTTTATCTATAAACACAGAAGGAACACCAAGCATTGCCGCCTCACTCGCCATTGTCGCACTTTCGCCTAACACAAGTGATGCATAGTACATAAGGCTGTGCAACTTGTCAGGTTCAACCGAAAGGTGATAAGATTTCAGTTCAGCAGGTAATTCCATCTCCGACAAAACGAAAACCTTTCCGTATTTCTCAAGAGCTTTTATTATTTTCTTCTTATTTTCGGCAGTCAAGCCTCTTTTCCCAAAATCGTGCACCGCTTTCCAGTTTACAAATCTAACTATTGAAAATGGCTCTCCACGTTTTATTCCGGCAGTTTTCAACACCGAATCATCAGGGTTGAAATATTTTTTATGTAGATAGGCCAGCTCCATATAGCTTTTAAAACGTTTATGTTTTCTGCCAAGATCAACCTCAAAACTTTCAGAAGTATATATTACATCAACCAGCGGTTTATACAGCATCCTGTATATACCGGCATTTTCAGTATCCTCAAAAACAACATGCTTTTTTCGCAAAACAAAACCTGAAAAACAGCTATACATTGTACCGAAATCAAGAAACAAATCAGGCTTGAATCTTCGGGCATAGTTATAAATTTTCAACGAAGCCTTAATCAGATAAACAATCTTTCCGGCTATCCTGTCACTCCCGCTCCCCCTGTCGATATATTTAATTCCATATGCATCCAAAAGTTCGAACACATACTGACGATTACGTGCAAAAACAAGAAACTCACAACCTTCCTTTGTCAGGATGTTTATCATATTCCTGAAGTAATGAACATGAGCAGGATGCCCTATATCTATCAGTATCCTCATTTACCTGCAAGACTCTTTTTTATTCCTATTGCAACATTACCCATCATCCACGGTATTTTACGGTTTACAATAATGTAGCGGCCGGTCTCTTCAATATTTCCGCCAAATCCCTTTTTAAAATTTCTCACACCGTACTTTTTCCCCGGTTTACCGGCACCACCAAAATCAAAATATTCCAACCCCTTTTCTTTTGCTGCTTTAATAACTTCCCACACAAGAAAATCATTCGGCCTTAGTTTATAAAACTCCCGTTTACTACCTACATACCATTCATACATACGTCTGTTGAAAATCAAAGCAGCCATTATTCCTGTCATCTGCCCGTTATAGGAGGTTTTATAAATCCGGCATAATCCGGCAGGAACAAGCAATTCATACATAGCCTTAAACAACGAATAATCACTAAACGGAACTTCGGTTCTTTTGTAAACCTCATTCAGAATTTCATACCCAACTTTAAGCTCACTTTCATTCCTTATTTCTCCAAACTCAAGCCCGCTTTTCTTTGCTTTTTTTATATTTCTCTTTTTTGCCGAAACCATTTTCTTCAACAACACACTTTCCTCTTCTTTTACATCCACAATAACATTTAAATGCTGTTTGTACCTTAGTCCAACCGAAACAAATACACGCTTCAAATATTCCGGCAAAGAATAAAGATTTCTTATCTCACAGTAAACACTCATCTTCTTTGCTTTTTCAAGAAAAGCTTTCAGCAAAATTTTTACAATCTCCGTATCATCCTCTTTCACCAAGGGCCCCCCCCAGACAATAACTCTGGCCGACAACCTGCAGAAGATTCCTCCTCCGTTACATATTCTGACTCCCGAAATAACACCTGTTAGGTCACCATTACTATCTACCGATGCAAAAACCAAAGGTTCGTAATTTTTAGTTTGTTCAAACACCTTATACATCAACGGCGTTTGAAAAGCACTGCCATAATGGTGCTTTTCCGCAAAAGCGGTCCATTTTGCAATATCTATATTTTCAATGCCATGTATAATTTCAATTCCCATTCCGCAATCTTACTAAAACAAATTTTACAACATTCTTTATTTTCTGTAATACAGCTCCTGAAATCCACGGCACAATTCTGTCATCCCATCTTTCGGGATGGATATTCACCATCATATTTTCACCTGCCGGTTTTCTTTTCAGCATTTGCATAAAGTCATCTGTACTTTCCGGCTTCACCATAAACTGATGCGAAGTTCTGTCACGCATATTTACCTTATCATTATTCCAGCTTCGTCCTGTGTCGGTAAAGTACAACAATCCCAGTTTTTCAACAATGGAATATGGTTCACACAAAATATTCATCTCCTTAAAATCAACAGATAAAATTAGCTTTCTGTTATCAAACCTCGACAGTGGTTTCCCATGCATGGAAACAGTATTAACCGGAACCACCTTTCTCATACGTTCAAGATTTTTTCTGAATAAAACTATTGCTTCATCAACATCACCATGTGCAGAAGACAAATCCTCAAAATGATAACCGACTTCATGTTTAAGTAATGAAATCTTTTTAATTATGCTTTCATCAAATACTTTTTTCTGTATCCGGAAATAATATGTGGCCCTTATTCCTTTGTCATATTCAAGCTCAGCCATTCTCAAGGCATTATGCGGCATTCTGTCAACATCATGACGCATAACAACAAAGGGTTCACAAATATCTTTTTTGCAGATGTCTTCCATGGTACTAAATACGTATCCTGACTCAAGAAACACATCAATCAGATCACTATATTTTCTAAGTGTAAAGTCCCTCATTTTATTTTATGGAACGATAAACATCCTTTAATCTCTCACTTATAAACGATATCTCAAACCTGTCTAAAACACTATTAATTTCAATTTTGTTTTTATACTCAACTGCCATTTGCAATGCGTTACCAATATCAACCGGAGACTCTGAAGTAACATAACACCCCTCAATATTTTCAAGAAGCTCTTTCACATCACCCACATCAACGGAAACAACCGGTAAACCCGCAGCAAGAGCTTCTTTCACAACTATAGGTGAACCTTCCCATTTTGATGTTAATAAAAGAGCATCCGCAGCTTTGAAATAATATGGCATTTCATCATGAGGTTTACCATAAACAGCATCAAGGGTGAATTCTTCACCCAACAAATCCACAGCCTTCTTTGCCAGACTAAAATTTTTCTCCCTACGTTCAGGACTGGCTGCCCATACGATATGTTTACCATGATTAAATTCTGTCCTTCGCTTAGCTTCCTGTACATCAACATTTTTAAATTTCAGAATATCTATACCGTTCTGAAGAATAATAACATTGTTATTCCCGACTTCTGTCTTCATACTTTCGGACTGCACTATTACATTATCCCAAACATTTCTGATAAAATACACAACAACAGTCCTGAACATTCTGTTTAAATAAAGTTCACTCCCCATGATTGTTACCAACAAAGGATTTGCTCCTGCAAGTGTTGCAACAATCCCGCTAAATCCGTAGTGTGCATGAACAACATCATAATCGGTATTATCAATATGTTTTTTAAGGGGTATTACGTTTGAAAGATATCCGATAATTCCGTTACCTTTTATCTCATAAAAATCCACTTCAACACCAGAATTCTTAAGTCCCTCGGCCTGAACCCGCACATTCGGAGATATGCCTCCCTGATTATTTCCACTACAAACAAACAGAACTTTCAGATTATGCATCCTGATAAGATAAGATTGAGAATTAATTAATACATAAAGTAAATTTACTCCTTTTTATGTTATTATTTATAACAGAAACAGTTTATTACGCATATATTATTTTTATTATGATAAAAGCACATCAAAGATCAACAACCGACATATCAACATATAGTGAATAAAATTTACGGACATTACTCCCGTTTTAACGTATCAATCCGGGTCCTTAACGGTAACACGTATTTTGTTTTCGGTTAAAGTTTTATATTTTTGTTATAGTAACGCCTGAAAAAATAAAGCTATGCAAGAAGATATTGACTTAATTATTGAAGTTGCCGAAGAGCACATGCAGAAAAGCATTGAACACCTTGAGCGGGAACTGGCAAAAATACGTGCAGGAAAAGCCAATCCGAAGATTCTGGATGGTGTAATGGTGGATTATTACGGTACAATGACTCCGTTGAATCAGGTATCAAGTATCAGCACTCCCGATCCCCGCACCATAGCAATACAGCCCTGGGAAAAAGGAATGATAGCTCCGATTGAAAAAGCCATAATGGCTGCCAATATCGGATTAAATCCTGAAAACAACGGGGAAACTATCCGTATAAACATACCGCCTCTGACAGAAGACAGACGAAAGGATTTAGTGAAACAGGTGAAAAAAGAAGGTGAAGAAGCACGTATCGGTATCAGGTCAGCAAGACGACACAGCATTGAAGAACTTAAAAAGCTGAAAAACAACGGCCTTTCCGAAGACCTTGAAAAAGATGCAGAAGAAGAAGTTCAGAAACTTACTGATAAATACACAAAAATGGTAACAGAAATACTCGATAAAAAAGAAGAGGATATCATGACCGTTTAAAAACGTATACAAAAAACTAATAAAAGAAGGCCTGCTGACAAGCAGGCTTTTTTTATTTGTCTCCGGGAACAAATTTATGAATAGTACTCAGCAGATCTTCATAACTAATAGGCTTGGCAATATAATCATCACACCCGGCAGCCAGAGATTTATCTTTCTCTTCACTTAATGCGTAAGCTGTCTGAGCTATAACCGGAACATCCTTGTTTATCTTTTTAATTTCACGTGTTGCAGTATATCCATCCATAAGTGGCATCTTAATGTCCATAAGAACGAGATCAATATTATCAATCTTCTTAAATATTTCGACAGCTTCTTTGCCATCACGTGCCCAAATCAGACTGGCATTTGACAACGACAATGCAACCTCAATATACCTGAAATTATCTTCCTCATCCTCAGCAACAAGAAATGTTTTACCTTCCCAGTTATATACATTTTTTTTCTTTGAAATATTTTTTCCGGGAACATTCTTGGCCTCAATTTTATGGAACGGCAAAGTAAAATAGAAAGTTGTTCCGACCAACGGTTCCGATTCTACCCATATCTCACCGCCCATAAGCTCTACAAGATGCTTGGCAATGGAAAGCCCGATTCCCGTACCTCCATACAGTCTCTCTTTATCGTTATTGTATTTTGCAAACCTGTCAAATATTTCATTCTCCTTACCTTTTGGCAAGCCTATACCTGTATCTTTCACATAAAACCTCACAAACTGATTGTCGAGCAAAGTATAGCCAAACTCTACAAATCCTCTGTCGGTAAACTTCACGGCATTACCAACCAGATTAATAAAAATCTGCTTAAGACGGTGTCCGTCAGTAAGTATCTGGATATTTTCATCACTAACTCCCTCTTTCAGATAAAGTTTAAGGTTCATAAGGCCCCTGCGTTTGATATCATCAAAGAAAGACTCATAAACAGACATCAAAAGATCGTGAAGACGTGTAGGTGAGTTTTTAATAACAAGCTGGCCACTGTCAATTTTTGAGATATCAATAATATCTTCTACAAGAGTCAGCAGATTCTTACCGTTTATTTTAATCAGGTTTACGAACTCCTCCTTTTCCGAAACATTAATATCGGGGTGTGAAAGCAGATTTGAGAATCCCAGTATTGCATTCATCGGAGTACGTATCTCGTGAGACATATTTGAAAGAAAAGCCGTTTTAAGCCGATCAGACTCTTCAGCTTTACGTTTTGCCAGTGCCAGATCCTCATGTTCGCGCCTCAAAAGTTTCCTTAGTCGTTTTTCTTTTTCGAGGCTAAAAACAAGTCCGTTAAGAAGACTGATAAGAGGAAACAGAGTAACAAGATTTACAACAAGAAAAGAGATTGAAACATTTGTAAACAGTTTCGGGCTTATATCAGGTTTTTGTAAATTAAAAACCTCCGAATAATAAGCCAGACCTATCAATGCAAAGGTAAGAGCATTTATAAAAATTGTTCTTATGGCTCCTTTATGGCCAAGCAGGATACCGCTCAATATGGTATATGAAAATAACAGAACATATCCCATTGGTGACATAAAATTCACATACAGTGAATAAACCCCGATAAGAAAAATAAGGAATATAATCCATGAAACCCTGAACCTGAAAGGAAGAGCCCTAACCGAAGATGCAAAAAGAGCCGAAAGAAATACAAATGTGGCAAAAATGGCATACGAATATTCACCGGCTTCGAGAAAAGTCAGACCGTAATAAATATAAACAATAAGACCTATGGTAATGATTGCCAGAGAGAAATAATGAAATATACGTTCACGCCAATAGAGAGAACTATCACCGGAAGGCAGAACTGACGGACCAAGTCGCCTTCTTATAAAAACATCTAGTTTTCTGAAAAATTTACTCCCCGAAGCTATTGCCATATATTTTAAATAGGAACGGATAAGCCGGTCCGGTACTCTCCATCTAAATTATTTATCCGCTAAAAAAACACTTTATTTTCTGTTTAAAGTTAAAGATTAAAAAAATGTTATCAATGTTTTTTTATCAAAAAATACACATATTTGCTAATAAAAATAACAATATTTATCCTAAATAATATATTATATTAACAATACGACTCTCTTTTTAATGCGAATCATGGCAGTCACATCATAAATGAGCGTCCTTCGGGACAGTTTCTGCAAATATCCAGTTCGCTTTTTTTTGTCAGAATACTCCATCTGAATTCATCTGCGGTTTTCCCTTTCCATATTTCCCTGAAATCTGAAACATCAACATTACCGAACATGTATTCTCCGTCTTTATCATAACAGCACGGCAATACATTTCCATCCCATGTTACAACAGCCGACATCCATGATTTCCAACAATGATTATACATTCGTCCTTTCATCTTAAGCTCGTGAGAAGAGACATAACGCCTGAATTTTTTCTTATCCGGCGGTAACACATTTTGCCCGTCAATTTCATAAAACTGAGCAGTCTTTATCTCTGTTTTATCGGCACCAAGTTCTTCTGCCATCTTCTCAAACTCTTCAACCTCATCCTGGTTATGCTTAAAAACAATAAACTGAGCTATAACACAGGGAGTCCTTTTGCCTGTTCTGCGTTTTGCTTCACTTAAAAACCTAATAGTATCCTTTACTTTCTCAAGATTTCCGCCTTTACGATACTTCTCGTATGACTCCTGCGTAACTCCGTCCATGGAGATTCTTATCTCAGACAAGCCGGAACAAATTATTTTTTCCGCAGTTTCTTCGGTAATGTGTTGTCCGTTGGTTGAAGTAATAACATATATGTTTTTACCGGCTGCTGTTTCTATCATTTCAATAATTTCATTATGCAGAAAAGGTTCACCCTGCAGATACAGATTCAGAACCGTAACTTCTGGTAAATCCTCCAGAATTTTTCTGAAAACCCGGGCTGTCATCCTTCCCTGTTTCCGAAGAAGAGTCCCATTCCCTGTAGGACATTGCGGACAATGCAAATCACATGCCGTGCCCGGCTCAACCGACAATGCAAACGGCATTCCGTAATGCATGGGTTTACGAACGAACCGGCTCAGCCAGAAACTGATACCAAGTTTTATAAAATTAACGGTTCGTCTTAACGTGATAAAAGGCAGATATCTTCCGAAAATATTCAAACACCTATATTGATTCTGCATAATCATAAACTTAACTAAACAAAAATGGGAAAATAATCAGGAATAACCACTAATTCCAGTGCTCTAAACACAAAATAATGCACTCTTCTGACACGGCCACTTACAAGCCTGATACATTGCCCATTACAACTCACCCCTTCAAAAAACAGCCTGTTGAAAATTATTTTCAGTTGTTATTTGGGAAAATATTATTACTATTATGGGAAAGAATTTTCGCTTTTTTGGAACTATTTCTTCTATTATTGCTTTTGATTTAACTTAACCTCATATTTACCCTATAGCAAATACGATTTTCCTGAAATTTAATTTAACTCTATTTACACATGCAAAATTCCGTTCTATATTTTATTGTTATATTCTTTACCTTAACAGCATATAGTTGTACTGAAATAAAAAATAACTTTCAATCTCCTGACGGGAAAATAACAGTGAAATTCAACTTTAACGAAGGTATTCCTGAATACTCTGTTTTATACAAAAACAAAATCATTACAGACAAATCGTCACTGGGACTTCAACTGGAGGGTTCAGAAATAAATGGCCCTTTTTCACTTTCAGGCATCAGCAGCACTGAAAAAGACACAGTATGGCATCCGGTAATAGGAAAAACAAGTGAAGTAAAAAACCGGTATAATGAATGGACTATAAAACTAAAAGAAAAACGTTCACCACATAAAAAAATCAACATAACTTTCAGACTATATGATGACGGAATCGCTTTCAGATACAACATTCCGAAACAACAAGGAGTAGACACTTTTATAATTAAAAAAGACCTCACTACGTTTCATTTCACAAACGATGTTACATGGTGGTCGGCTAACGGGGAGAATGAAAATTTAGGTCCCCTTCCTCTTGATTCGTTCCCTCAAAAAACATTTCTTCCTTTTGTAGGGAAGCTGAACGATTCTCTTTGGATAGCAATACACGAAGGTGCAATTTATCACTATTCCCCTTTCAAGCTGGGTAAAAGCGGGCAGCCCCGCACTTTGAACTGCCAGATGTTGCCTTCGGCAGGCAAAGCCGGTGTTCCCACGTCATGGAGGGTTATGTTTATAGGGAAACGTCCTGGAAAATTCCTGGAATCCAATCTTCTTGAAAACCTGAATCCACCATGTCAAATAAAGGATCCCTCATGGATAAAACCAGGAAAGTCGATGTGGGACTGGAGAGTATGGGGATACAAGACATCCGGAGGATATGAATACGGATTAAATACTGTATCGCATAAAAGATTTGTTGACTTTGCTTCGAAACACAACATCAGATATATGCTGATAGATGCCGACTGGTACGGTCCTGAATTTGATAAAAACTCTGATCCTACAAAAGCACGGGAAGGTGTTGATATTGAAAACTTCATGAAATATGCACATGAAAGAAACGTGGATGTTATACTTTATCTGAATGATGTGGGAGCACGTAAATACGGCCTTGATACAATACTGAGCCGTTTCAGGCATTGGGGCGTTGCAGGAATAAAATACGGATTTATGCAGGGAGAAGGACAGGAAAAGGTCCTTCACACACGCGAAGTGGTCAAAGCGTGTGCAAAAAACAAGTTACTGGTTAACTTTCATGATTATCCGATACCCCCGTCAGGGGATACCCGCACATGGCCAAATCTTATTGCCCGTGAGTATTGTCATGCCCAGGCTGATGCCAAACGTTCCTACTGGCCGGAAACGGCTGTGTCGGCAGCCTTCATTAATATGATAACGGGTCCTCTTGATCTCGATAACGGATGGTTCGATCTGAACAATGCTGATAAACGGGTAAGAGTTTTCGAGCCTATTCCCGGAACTGTAGCAGCCGAAGCCGCTAAAATACTTGTTTATTATTCAGGTCTTACGGTTCTGCCCGATGCTCCGGAAGAGTATGAAAAGAAAGCGGATCTGTTCGGTTTTATTGAAAATCTTCCTGACAGTTATGATGAAATAAAAGTTCTTGACGGTACTCCTGACAGTTTTATTACCATTGCACGCAGAAAAGGAGACAACTGGTATCTGGGAAGCCTTACCAACCGTACAGGCAGACAGCTTGACATTCCGTTAAACTTCCTGAACAAAAACAAAAAATACAAGGCTGTAATTTATGAAGATGCCCCTGACAGTGATTATTTAAAAAACAAAGAGGCATATAACATCAGAGAAGAAAATGTAGAAGCAGGTGATACCATGCATATTAAACTTGCTCCGGGAGGAGGATGCGGTATCAGATTTGAAGAATTTAACTAAGTACTTTTTTCATATTTACATTTTAAAGACCGGTCTTTCATTTAAGATTAAGACCGGTCTTTTTTTACAGAAAATTCAGAAAAGTGGAAGGTGGTTATAATTGTTTGTACACTGTCCATGAACTTCCATCATAAACAGAAATACCATTATCGGTAGCAATCCAGACAGAACCGCCGGAATCTTCGCATATGTCATTAATTTTATTGTCTGATAAGCCATTCTCTTTGGTATAGTAGTTCCAGTTCTCCCCGTCAAACGAACAAAGTCCATCCGGAGATCCGAACCAAACCACACCTTTTGAATCTTCGAATATTGCAGTAACAGTATCATTTATTAATCCTTCATCTTTAGTATAAACAGTCCATCCTAAGCGCGTATCACGTCCCACATGGCATCCTGCACCTTTTGTTGTCCCATACCACTGGCAGGTATCAGAAACCACACAAACCGACAATACGTTATCATCAGGAATGCGGCTCCAATCGGTATCAATCAATGAGGCCCCGGTTATTCCGTCAACTTCATCAAAGCGGTATCTTGCCACTCCGTCACCTTCTGTACCCATATAATTCCATCCATCGGAAGCTGATCCCATACTGATTATTTTCTTATGCCGCATTTCACTGTAAGTAAGACTAAGCCAATCACTCACCGCAAAAATCGAAACACCTTCGTCAGTGGCAAACCAGCGAACGTTACCTGCATCTACAGTTAATGCAGTCACTGTATCACTAATAAGTCCTGAATTATCAATGGCATAAACGGTAGCCGATGTTATGCCGTCAATATCGTAAGCCAGCACCGACACCCCGTCATTAGTAGCAACCCACAGCTCATTGCCTGCTGCTGATTTCTGACACGAAAGCTGATTTATATGTTCTCCCGCAACTCCATCGTCGGTGGAATAAACAGTCCATTGCTCTCCATCGAAAGACACCAAGCCCTCTGTTGTTCCAAACCATTTTACATCTTCATCATCAATATAAACCGACGTTATACGATTTGATGGTAAAACAACAGGTTTATCATTAACTTTATTATCGTCATCACAAGATGTAAAAACAACACCTGTAACAAAAAAAACATATGCCAATAAATATTTTTGAAATTTCATTTTTAGTAAAGTATTTTAATTTTTCTTTATTTTTCCTGTAACCTGTTCATTACCGGAAATACACCTCACAACATACACTCCCGGAGTTAATGAGGCAGCCGGGATATTAACACTGACATCTTTATCATTTTTTATGAACCGGCCTGATGAAACGGTTTGACCCGTCATGTTGACAATTGTATAATTTACCTCTCCACGCCACTTATTCGACATCTCAACAGTAAAGAAATCTCCGTATACCGGATTAGGATAAAACAATAACCTACCTGAACCCGCAACACCAATATTCTTAATTCCAGTTGAAGGCCCGTTCAGGAATGTTTTAATCAGTTCAATGCCACTACCTGTTCCCAGATTTCGCGTATACTCTTTATCCGTTTCATTATTCCAGTGCTCATACACTCCCAGACTTGAAATTGCCGTACCATCACCTTCGGGGTCATAATTGATACCATCCGGCCAGTATGAATTATCGGCAGCCTGGTACAGATAATCATCAACACCTGCCATATATGGCAACTTATCTTCGTCAGGCTTATCACTGAATTCTGCAAGAAGAAAATCAAATCCAACCGATTCAATCGCAACCGGGTCTTGTGACAGGAAAATACTTGACGGATAATCGCCGTCAAAAGGCGGCATATCCCATTTATATATTTTACCCCAGAATTCACGACCGCTCCATATCCCGTCTATCATGTACAAAAAGGTTTTGCCCCCCAGGTCTTTATGTCCCATATAATCGACCAGATGACGATAGCTTCCATAATCGGGAACAGCATCAGGCAACGACTCGTGAGCATAACCTACATTCATTGTTCCGGATACATCATCATCAATTTTAATTATTGAACCCTGATGATTTTTTGCAGTAAGTGTTATACCTGCGGAATTATGAGTTTTTAGAGCTGCCAGATTTATGAGATATGTAGCATCAAGATAATGCTGCGGCAAACAAACATCAACAGTACCATCGCTGAAATGCAGCACTTCGGTTGCCGACTTCTTTGTTTTCTCACGTCCTTCTTCTCCTATTCCGTCGATGTAGTGTACATCGGGAAATTCTGCATGACAAATATCCCAGTAAGTATCTCTGAAGGCCCTGTAGTTATCGCCGATATAAATATTGTTCTGAGGTATTTTACACACATCCACAAGCTGTTTCAGCAAAGCAAGAACCACTTCAGGTGTGTTATCCATATATTCCGGATATTCTGTCGGGCCATACATGTCAGAATAACTGGCAGGATGAACAGAGTTGGTAAGATTCAGTTTTACCGCAACTATTTCTCCGTCTTCATAACCTCTGTCGATACCTCTTTTTCTGTTAAACCAGGTAAAAAGAGAATCCCATGCAACAGCAGTGTTTTTCGGAACACCGGCAAGGTCACAAATACCTCTGGTCAGCATAGAATCAATAACCTGCTGATCGGCATTCCCGTTTTGATACCAGTAATCGCCCGATGTGTTTGTCATATTTTCATTTGTTGCATCAGGATTCCAGACCCAGACAACACGTCCGGGATGCAACCCTGTAGCAGTACCCACCGGACTATTGGAAACAAACGTGGTTGTGGTTAATGAAAGATCCGAAGCTGCTGTTTTCTGATTATTTACGACAATTGAGATAATTCCGGTTGTTAATGCAACAAAAAGAAACAAGAATGCTGTATAAACTTTTCTGTCTTTCAACAAAGAGTTAAATCTCTTGAAAGACAAAACCGAAGTGGTTGCCGCCATCAACCATAATACAAACGAGGACATCATAGGTGCTGCAACCTTCATACAGGGATAGGCTGCCCTCGACGGTTTGGGAATTACCCGTATCAGAAACCATACCGTGGAAGCAACACCAAGCAGAACAAACATCACCCTGCCTTTAATTTTATGATTGCGCATCCATGTAACAAGTCCTTCAAGACGTTTCGGATACCCTAAACGAATACATTTATCATCATCGCCAGGTTTTAACTTCATGAATGAATAAAATCGTTTTTTTTTCATAACGTAACAAGTTGTTTTTTTAAAAACCGCAAACTGTGTTTCAGTCCGGTATTTAGCAAAATAACCAAATAGCGTTACTACTTTACTGCCATATTTGTAACAAAGAAGTAGAAAGAATGGACACAGGCATAGATTTACCCCCGTAACAGACATCCGGATTGTAAAACAAGGGCCAGGATAAAACTCACACAATAAGTGAATGAGTTACTCTTTATCTCCTGATTCGTGGTTTTTCGATTTTATATACTGTGTCGGAAGCATTCCGTATTTTTCACGGAAGCAACGGCTGAAATACTTAGGTGTATTGAAACCGACCATATAGGCAACCTCGGATATAGTCATCTGTTTTTGTTCCAAAAGTTGTGCTGCCCTTTCAAGACGTATATCATTTATAAGATCATGAGGCGTTTTATTAATAAGAGCTTTTAATTTCCTGTACAACTGCATTCTCGACAATCCCACACCATCAACCAGAGTCTTCACACTGAAATCGGGATCATCCATATTCTCCTCGATGATAGCAACAAGTTTAGTCAGCAATTCTCCGTCCCTGTTTTTTATTACAATATTACGCGGCTTAAGCATAAGCTCATTGCTGTATTTTTCGCGCAAATTCAGTCTTGACTTCAACAGGTTATCAATTCCCGCTTTCAACACATCAATATTGAAAGGTTTTGTAACATAGGAATCTGCTCCGGTCTTCAGTCCTTCAACAATATCTTCTTCTTCCGATTTAGCAGTAAGTATAATCACAGGAATATGGCTTGTTGCAATATCGTCTTTAAGTCTTGATACCATCTCATTACCATCCATCTCTGGCATAATAATGTCAGAGATAATGAGATCCGGAAGCTCTTCCTTTGCAATGGTAAGCCCCTCCAGACCATTAGAAGCTTCTTTTAACTCATACTCATCTTTAAGCTCATCCATTATGTATTGACGTATATCCGCATCATCTTCTATCACAAGCACTATTGGTTTATTATCGGTAGGCAAAGCATTTTCAGGCATATTTTCCAAAACTTCATCAGAACCGGCAGTTTCTGTTTCAAATCCTGCATCACTATCACATGTCTCAACTTCATCATATTCAGGAATTGTATAGTTCTCATTTTTATTCACCTCTCCTTCAGGTATATATACCGAGAATGTACTTCCTTTTCCGTAAATACTGTCAACCGTTACTTTTCCGTGATGCATAAGCATAATACTTCTGACCAAAGTAAGGCCTATGCCTGTACTTGTTGTTATTGTATTCGTCTCTATAGTATAAAAACGATCAAAAATGTAGTTAATCTTATCTTTATGTATGCCTGTTCCTTCATCCACAATATCCACCACTACAAATTCATCACCTTCATCTTTAGATTTCCTTCTGAATATCAGTTTTTTATCCTGAGACAGCACCTCTTTTCTTATTACAATAGTTATCTTTTTACCGTCCGAAGTGTGCTTAAAAGCATTAGATAAAAGGTTATAGAACACACTCTTCATTTTTATTCTGTCAATCCAAAGGACCTGTGGTCTTGGAACTTCAAGTTTCAACTGAAAAATAATCTGTTTTTTTGCAGCAAGTTCATTAAATGATGTTTTAATCTCTTCGATAAACTCTATCAGGTCAATAGGTTCGGTATTCATTTTCCAGTTGTCGGTTTCCGATTTACGAAGATGCAGAAGCTGATTTACCAGGTTCAGCAATCTGGTTGCATTTGTATGCATCAACTTAAGTTTTTTAACAAACTCAGGATTATCGGTTTTCTTCATCATACTCTCTACCGGACTTAAGATAAGTGTCAGAGGTGTTCTGAACTCATGTGAGATATTAGAAAAAAACTCTATTTTCATTTTATTTATCTCCATGATTTTTTCCCTCTCAAGACGTTCTGAATAGAGCTCATCTTCAAGTCTTTTCTTGACAAGAACAAAACGAAGAACGAGATAAAAAATAGTAACAATTATAAAAACATAAACCAGAAATGCCCACCATGATTTCCAGTAAGGCACAGCCATATGTATACTTACCAGCGGATCAGATTTGGACCAGATACCGTCATTGTTAGCCGCTTTCACCCTGAATGAGTATGAGCCGGGATAGAGATTGGTAAATGTAGCAACACGCATATCACTGCCCGTATATACCCATTTATCATTAAGTCCTTCCATCTTATAGGCATACCTGTATTGATCGTTTAGTGTATATGAAAGGGCAGCAAACTTAAATGAAATTACTTTGTTTTTATATGTCAGATCTATAATCCTGCTCTTTTTATTTTTCAGGTACAGAATAATTCCGTTTTCACCATACCCGAATCTTACAGGTTTGTTATCAATAGTAATTTCTGTTATCTCAACGGGAGGAGCATATGAATTTATCCTGAACTCGTCAGGCCTGAACACATTGAATCCGTTTCTGCCACCAATATAAACAGAACCGTCGGAGGAATTTAAAAGAGCATTTATGTTAAAATTATTTCCCTGCAGACCATGTGAGATACTGTACCTGTTCACCTTTTGGCTTTTAAGATTATATCTGTACAGTCCGTTATCTGTAGTTATCCACAAATTACTTTTCCTGTCAAGAAAAATCTCACTTATCATCCGGTAGGGTTCTTTATCTCGGATGTAATAAACAGTGAATTTTTCATGCTCTCTGTCGAACTTATTCAATCCCAGATATGTTCCAACCCAAAGGTTTCCGAAATGATCTTCATAAATTTCGGTTACAAAATCATTGCTTAATCCCGATGAGTCACTTTCCGAATGCGAATAGTGACTAAACTCACCAGTGGTAGGATCAAATCTGTCGATGCCAGAACCCAGAGTTCCGATCCAGACTATTCCAAACCTGTCTACAAATATTTTTCTGATATAATTATTGCTTATAGAGTTTTTATCGCCCTGAATATGTTTAAAGTTTATAAATCTTGTAGTTCCTGTTTTTTCGTCAAGTTCTATTCCGGTGATACCACCTCCGTATGTTCCCAGCCATATTTCTCCTTTTATGCCTTCCGCAAGTGACAGTATAGCTTTCCCATCGAGCGAATAGTTATCCTTTGAAAGAAAATCAGGGTTATACTTATGATAATCGTAATGGTAAAACTTTTTACTTTTCTGGTCATATCTGTCAAGAGCATCGCGTGTTGCAATCCAAATATTCCCGTCGGAAGAGGCACAAAGATCGTAAATTACCCTCCCCATTTCCGCCGGCACTGTTCCCGTTATTTTTTCCAACGGGTAAAAATCTTCCGTTTCAGGGAAAAACACATTTACACCTCCGCCCTGGGTACCAATCCAGATATGATGATCCTTGTCTTCACAAAAAGAGGAAACATTATTAAAACGTAAAGATTTGGAATCATTAGGATCGTTCTGATAATATTTAAAAAAGAACAAAGCAGGATCAAGTTTATTAATCCCACCCATTGTTGCAACCCAATAAACACCGGATCTGTCCCTGTAAATATCATGAATCTCATTATTGCTTATACTCATCATATTATTAGGCTTACGCTCAAGCAATAATGTTTTATTGTTTGCGACAAGCAGTCCTTCTCCTGAGGTTCCGAACCATTCTGTACCTAGTGTATCTTTATAATAGCAGGTAAAACTTAAATCCAGAACATTTATATCCCCGACCTGATGAACAGAGAAAGAGGTCGTACTCCGGTCAAAATCAAATAATCCCCGTGCAGTACCCAACAAAAGTTTTTGGCTGCCAGACTCCTCTTTAATAAACCAAACAAAGTCATCATGCAGTTGCTCCTGTTCAATACGGGGATTACTGAACTCTTTCACACTGTTATTCCTTCTGTCAAAACAAAAAAGCTTTCCCATATCAGTGCCCACCCACACATTACCGTCCGAGGTCTCTTTTATTGTTCCCACGCCAAGCCCTTTTATTTTATCAGAGATATCCGTAACCCTGTTTTCTTCAACATTGTATATAAACAGTCCGTTATCAATATCACCTACCCAGATATTGTTATCCCTATCACAAATCAGAGTCATTTTCAGAATACCCTGATATTCTCTTTCTTTTTTGAAAAGGCTTATACGTTCAAAATTATCAGATTCTGCTCTGTATTTATGAATATAACCATTGGTTCCCACCCATAAGTCACCATTATTGTCAATAAGTAGCCCGCTAACATAATTGTTAGCTAATGAAGTTGTGTCATTCTTATCAAAAAAATATTTTTTAAAATCATATCCGTCATACCGGTTCAGTCCGAAGTCGGTGCCAAACCACATAAACCCCTGCTTATCCTGGGTTACGGCATAAACATTATTTTTTGACAATCCGTCATCAGTATTAAGCCTTTTGAAACGATAGTCCCTGTCCTGTGTAAACACAGGTTTACAGATAAACATAAACGAAATAAAAAACATCAAAAAGCTTCTCATACTAAACATCTACTATAATTTTGAGAACCGGATTCAGTAACAAAACACCGGTATGTTTATAACATATAACGTTTAATTAATATAAAAGTTAAAAATAAGATTCGGCATCCTTTTCATTTTAATCGTAATACTCACAGGCTCCCATATCAATACTCCTCCCCGATACTCTTTTGTGCCCGCAAAAATCCTTTTCTGTAACATACGGGATCTTCAAAGTTCCTGCATCTACGGCCGGAGATGTTTTAGTCAGACCAAATCCGGAACTTTTAAACTCAGGAGCGGCAAAAACAGAGTTATGGTCAAAAAGAGTGTTTTTCTTCCAGTCATCAGGCTTATCATATACAGGACCTTTCCATCCGCCACGTCCGTCAGTTGAATGCCACAAACTTACTTTCCCGTTTTTACGGAAAATCAGATTGTAGTCACAAGAAATATTTCTTATATCGTCGCCATTTTCTTTTACTATATGAATGTCATATTGGGCTGTATTTTCTGAAATTATATTATTAGCCACTATCACATTTTCAAGTTTCTGGCCTTTTCTGGGCATACCGGCCACATCTATTGCACAATAACCATAATTACCACATATTGTATTATTTAAAACATTAACATCCCACGAAGCACTGATATAAACGGCTCGTAACCCGTTATTTATTATCACATTATTTATAAGGTTTGCCATTTCACTCACCTCTATCATTAATGCAGCATTCTGATTAGAGTTTGTTGCCGGACTATTGTTATGAATGTAATTATTCTTAACATTAATCGGTTTCGGACCGTTGGTTCTGTATTTTGCTCTTTCATAGCAATAGTCGAACCAGATACCAGCCCCTGTATTATATGCAAATTCACTGTTTTCAATTGTTCCCCATGCCGACGACGCACCTTTAAAACCACCGGCATGCCACTGTGCATAAAAATTCCTGCAGTTATTATAATTTGCTTTACAATCCTTTATAAGAAAATCTTCAGTAGCTGAAGCATTGATACCTGTAGCTCCATTATGTGATACTACACACCGTATTACTTTAGACCCTTTTTTACGGTACCCCATCGAAATACCGCCAAAATCGCACCACTGTACATCACAATCCTCAATAACACTGTGATTACCCAGACTGACTGCTGCACCCTGCTCAGAGTAGGTATTAGAGTTTGAATGCCTTATAGTCAGACCCTTTATCAACACACTGTCGGCTTCCACATTTATAACATATTCCCGCACACTTACCTCAATCTGATGTTTTCTCGGATCGTCCTTATCATTAAGCATTATAAATAAAGTATCACTGACCCAAAAGAAACGTCCGGGAGCCATATCATTAATATTTTTCCCCACAGGAAACTCATAACGAGGATAATTCTGAACATCCCTGAAATCATCATTAGGATAACCTATCTGCTGCAAAGGGTTATCGCCGTCCACCATAACCTGCTGAGGTTTAATCTTAACTACAGAGAACCACACATCTCCCTTCTTTTCCCAGTCTTTTATCACATCAGAACCTTTGAGAACCGGTTTTTCATTTTTGTAAGCCACCAGTTTTATACCGTTCTTGCCTTCAGGAATCAAAACCTTTTCCCTATACACACCATCATGGATACAAATAGTTTGTCCGGGCTTTGACACTTCTATGGCCTTTGACACCGTTTGCAAAGGAAAATAAAGGTTCCCGTCGTTTTTATCCGAACCGGACGGAGATACATGCAGCACCCTTACATTATCTGTACACGAAAGCAGGAGAAACGCAATAATTACTGTAAAATATGCTCTGATTTTTTTCATTTTTATTTTTCTGTTTCCAATACCACAATCCTGTCAATTTTTCCAGAATCGGTGTTTTTAAGATTTAAAATTATTCCCTCCTTCCTGATATCAACATCTATTTTCTCTCCATTATCGAAAAGGTAGGATTTTTTTATTTTTTTCACGAAAGGAGGCAATGCCAAAAGCTCTTTATCATAATTCAGCACATGCACAAAAATCCTGTTATCTTTTTGAGTTGTTGCACCCCATGTATCGGGCTTTACCGGTCCCCCGGCAGAACCGTATATGGTTTCCCCGTATTTTCTCATCCAGCTACCCACTTTTTTTAGTGTTGCAACATTTTCAGGTATTAGATTTCCGTCGGGCATGGGTCCTGTATTAAGTAACAAGTTAGCATTGTTGCCTGCGGCCCTCACTATCAGATCAATTATCTCCTCCGGAGTTTTAAAATCATTATCCCTGAAATTATACCCCCATTCGCGGTTCATAGTCTCACATGTTTCCAGTGGTAACCGGCTCACATGTGTAGTATTGTGCCCGAAAGTATTTTCACCCGGCAGGTCACGTTCAAACATTTGAAAATCCTCGCCGGGCAAAGGCTTCTGATGATGATTATTCCCGATAAGCGCCTGAGGCTGTAACTTATGAATATTACCGTATATATCTTCCAGATGCCAGTCGGCATCCTTCTTGTCCCACATACCGTCGAACCATACACCGCCTATTTCACCATAACCGGTCAGCAGTTCCGTTAGCTGGTCGTTCATGAATTTTATATAATTATCCCAATCACCATCCGGAGTTCTGCCTGTAAATTCACGTCCCGATCTGCCCCACGGATAATAATCAGGATGATGCCAGTCGAGTAATGAATAATAAACAAACAATTTTATTCCCTGTTTATCACACTCATCTTTCAGCATTTTCAGTACATCCTTCCCGTAAGGTGTTTGCATGACACCAAAATCGGAATATTTTGTATCAAACATTGAAAATCCTTCATGATGTTTTGTTGTAAAAGTAATGTATTTCATTCCTGCATCTTTAGCTATTCTCACCCATTCGACAGGATCGAAATCGCGGGGATAAAAGAAATTAGTCAGCTTTTTATAATCCTTACCTGGAATGAAGTCACGGTTCTGTATCCATTCTGCATATCCTTTACGGCCGCCTCCGGCAAGTACTGAATACAAACCCCAATGGATAAACATGCCGAAACGAGCCTGTTCAAACCACTCCCTTGCTTCAATGTTTTCTTTCGAAGGAACATATTCCTGAGCCTGTATCATACCAAAACCAGACAACAGAATCAGAATAACATTTTTTTTCAATTTATACATAAAATACTCCTTTCCGGTTCTAATGCATTCCGAGAATAACCCTGATATACCTGTTGTATGCCCGGGCATACCTGTACATTCCGAGGTCATTCGGATGAATGCCGTCAACCTGACAATTTATATCTATACCTATTTCAGATGCAGGCAACAAATATACGTTCTTAATTCCTGCACGTTTTATTGTTTTATAAGCATCATAAAGTGCTACATTTATATCAGTAAAGTTCTTAAATCTCTCCGGTCTCAAAAAACCGTCGGTGTATCCGTCGTGTTCGGTTAAAAGCACAGGAGTACCTGGATGTTTTTCAAGTAATATATTCACTGCATTAATCACTCTTTTTTTCACCTCCTCCCCGGTAAAACGCGGAGCTGTCATGTTAGGCATACAATCGAGAACATATATTGCCGCATCTATCTCCGACATAAGGTTTATCATTGACTCATCGAGCTTACCTTCACCTGAAAAACCAAGATTAATCACCGGCATATCCAAATCGCGCCCCAGGATTGATGTCCATGTCATACCCGGACGTGAAGCACAGGCACCTTGTGTTATAGATGTTCCGTAAACAACCACAGGCTTTTTATTTTCTTCAGGCATTGCGTTTATACTATCATCAACAGGCACCCCTATTTTTAACCATTTTACAGTATTGTACAATGGCAAATATAACCTATACTCTAATCCATCTTCAATATAGTTATCTCCGGGATTAATGCCTTTAAAAACAAACCTTATTGTATCACCGAACGACCTTTTTCCTGCACACCATAACCATCTCCCGTCATCAGTTCGGGCATAAAGATCAACGCCACTGACACCGGTAGCAGGCATATGTTCCATTGCAAAATCTCCCGAAACCCCGTACTCTACCTTTAACTCTTTTGCATTTGAACGGAAACGTATGATAATTCCTGCTGAATTATGAGAAAGGTTCCACACGGGTTTTCTCACCAACGACATAGCTCTTTCCGGCAATCTGTCGAAAGGAGCAGCAGTTTCTCCTGCCCATGCCTGACCTGCTACAGCCTCCGAACCTGAGGGATCCCACCACTTATATTCAATGTTCTCCTGAGATGCCAGATTTGGCATGTTTAGTATAAAAGAAATGAAAAAATAAAAAAGTCTATTCCGCATTTTATATAAAAAAGTAAACTCCATAGAATCATATGGGAAAAGAGGGTATCCCAAAAGTTATGTTGTCATTCTGAATATAGAGTAACCGGCCTTTCCTACCGGACAGAATAGGCCGGCCTCATGCCCGTCGTACTAACCTGGGCTGGCTATCCCACTCACCAATGACTTTTACAATTTACTTTTTGAACACCCTAGCTAACCAGAAATCAACTAAATGTAAAACACTACATCAAAACTACCTTATATGTTTCATCTACACCTCCTGAATCTATCGAAATAAAATAGATTCCTTTAGGTCGATTGCTTAAATCAATTGAAGAACTGACACCATCTTTTAGCATATCGATCAGAACAAGTCTGCCTTTAGCATCATATATTTTTACAAAAATGTATTTCTCATTCAGTTCCGATTTTACATTAATAATCCCAGTAGTAGGATTCGGATATAATGAGAATTCCGATTCTTTTTCATTATCTCTAATTGCTGTCACAGTCTGGACTTCATATACACCCATATCGATTGTTCCACCTACTATACGCGGATTATTTTCATAATCAACGGTCATTGTATCGGTAATAACATTAAGTCCGGCATCGATACACGGCGATGATGATGACAAATGAAACATCGTATCTGCAAATAAAGGATCTACACTCAGACTGTTATTACCGAACTCGGTATTGTCCTGCCAGTCACTTACACTATAATATATATCACCTCCACACACCATCCGGATAGTTCCGCTTTCTTTATATACTAGGTTGTTCTGGCAAATATTATTAAAATATTTAGTACCTCCGTCATCCGGCTGCATTCTTATCTGATATGAAGAGTTGTTATTGTACAGGATGTTATTAGCTATAACATTGTTCTTTTCCCAGGCCCAATCAACATAACTTGCACCTCCATCAATACCGTATGAATAGGATCCTGTTTCTCCGTTTGCAATCACATTATTTACAAAATAACTGTTCCATGCCGATGAAGCCCATATTCCGCGATACTGAAACCTGTCGATTATATTGTTGTAAACATAAGCCTGTTCTGACACCTCAATAAGTATTGAAGCGTTGTTATTTATATCATCTGAATCATAATTCCCTGTTCCGTTATCGTGGAAATAATTATACCTGATAATTATAGGATATAAATTCTCCGTATCATAATCATCATAGTAAGCACTGTAATGACAGTAGTCGAACCACAAACCGGCTCCATTATTATGATCTATCTCACAATTTTCAATTGTACCCCAGGCATAAGTTGCACCTTTAAATGCTCCGGCATGCCACTGACTATAAAAATTACGGTAATTACTATATGCAATACGGGTATTCTTTATAAGAAAATTACCGCATGATGAAGCATTAAGGCCGGTAGCACCGTTATGTAACACCTCACAGTTCAACACCTGCGCTCCATCATTCATTGAAATACCTCCGAAATCACACCACTGTACCGTACAGCTATCCATTACACAATTCACCCCCAGCTTAACCGCAGCATCCTGTTCAGCAAAAGTATTACAGTTTGAATGTTCAATGGTAATACCTTTAACAACAGAACCTGATGATGACAAAAGATTCAGTACACGACGGTTCTGACTAACTTCTATCTCATGAGTATTGGGGTCTGAACTGTCATCAAGCCAGATATACAAAGTATCGCTTTCCCACCAGAAACGCCCCGGTGCCATATCATTTATATCAGTACCAACCTGACTCATATACCGTTTGGTATCATCATTTACAATATATTCGCTAGGCATACCAATCTGTTGCAACGGGTTGTTCCCGTCTACAAATACCTGTTGTGGCTGTATATCTACGAATTTTTTCCAGAAATCGCCTCTGGGTTCCCATCCTGTTGCTACAACAGATCCCTTTATCACAGGAGACTCATTACTATATGCCTCAATTGTAATACCATTAGTATAAACTGTTACCTCCTCTCTGTAAATGCCACCTCGGACATAAACAGTTCCATCACTCTCTACACTTTTTACGCCTTGTTGTATTGTCTTAAACGGTTGGTCGATCGTTCCCGGATTATCATCATCTCCCGTAGGTGAGACGTATACCTCCGACTGAGAAAATATCAATCCTGCATTGAAAAACACAAAAATGATTAATAGTGTAAACTTTCCATCCATAATAAAAAATATTTTGTTAATATACTATACAGGACAAACATACTTTCAGGCACGTAAATTCAGGTCAATTTTTGTATCAATAAAGGGTTAAAATATTACACCCTGTTTCAGCAAAGACTATAACCAGCCGGTTTTCAAGACAAAACAACAATATGATTATCATGAACACACAAAATAAATACACTTCACAATACAGGATTATTATTCATACTAAATTAAAACATAATTTACCCTGCAGGAATTCATAAATAATTAACTTTGAGAATACAAAGTTTTAATATTTAAAAAATGAAAGCCTTTTACAACAAGAGTTTTGTTTTTCTAATATCTCTGTTATCTGTAGCAGGATGTACAACTAAAACTCAAAAAAATAAAGTCAGTTTCGGAATTTGTACTGATGTTCATTACAATGTTATTCACGATGCCACTCACAGACTACAGACTTTTGTAGATGATATGAATGGCAAGAATGCT
>JAADEM010000100.1 GCA_013153405.1 Chlorobiota bacterium | reverse complement strand
TCCACCTCTTCCCATACCGAACAGAGAAGTTAAGCCGGTCAGCGCCGATGGTACTGCGTAACAGTGGGAGAGTAGGTCGCCGCCGTTTTTTTTTAGAAGCCTCATTGGAGTAGATCCGGTGAGGTTTTTTTATTTCCGCGAACCTGTCCGACGGTTAGGCAGATTATGCGAATGAATTTCACGCAAAGTCGCAAAGGCGGGAAGAGTGCGAGGCGCAGAAGGGGAACTAACGCCGGGACACAGAGAGGTTTAGATATCTTTTAGGTGGTAACAAAAAGGTCTCTGGGTTCCAACCTCTTCACATAACGATCCGTCAGCAGACGGGACCTGGCAGGAATTTTAGACTGGTAAGCCGGTCAGCGCCGACACTTCGGGAATGGTACTGCGTAATCCCGATATACATCGGGAGGAGTTCCGCCTGAATCGGGATAAAATCCGGTCGCCGCCGTTTTTTTCAGTAATGAGTCGGACTTTTTTTGTTTTATGACTAACACAGAGAAACGGAGACACTGAGCTTTCTATTATTTTCTTACCTGCCTGCCTGGCACGGCATGTAAGATAAGTGACGTGAATTAACGCGAATGCTATTTTTCAATTTATCGATTTAACAACTTCTCAGTTACTCAACGTATACCTCCTGTCAAGTACATCTTGTAATCTCCCGTGTTCGCATCTACTCTTACGGGTATGAAAACAACATCACAACTCACCCGAAAAGAGAAAGATGCTCATGTAGAGGCATGGCAGAAAAGCAGACTGGCACAACATGCATGCAGCATACAGGCAAACCTTAAATATTCTACATTTAAGAACTGGATATGTTCCTGCAGACGTAGCTTTATGCCATCAAATGGCAATTCTATCGCCAAAGGACCATTTATACTTGTTGTCAGCAAATATGGAGAGTCGGAAGTTTCCGGCCTGTGTGATATACAGCTCACTTATCCCAATAGTGTTAAAGTATCCTGTTCCGGAATAGATATCAATCAGATATTACAACTAATAAAACACTACCGATATGTTCACACTTTCCTCTACACTTCGTTTCTATCTGTACAGTAATCCTGTGGATATGCGCAAAAACTTTGACAGATTAAGCGGTATTGTACAAAATATCCTTATGAAGGAACCCGCAAGCGGCAATGCAATTCAGGCTATATTTCATTTGGAATAACGACATTTGGGGCATCCTCTGCATTACGGCTTGTCAACAACCTTTTGGGTGGCAAACGGTATGCTATTTCATCGTTACTACTGCAAAGTTGGTGTCAAATTTGTTTGGGTGGCATTGATCAATTACGGTTTAGGTAAGAAAACAAAAAAGGCCGCCTCACTAGTATGGAGACAGCCTTCTTATAATGTTACGATTAAGAATATTACTCGATCTTCTTAAATTCTAAATCAAATGTAAACATAACAGGATCCGGGTTGTTTTCAGTTAAAATTGCTCTTCCGTCTTCTTCCATCGCAGCAGCAATTGCATCCCGTGGAATAGGAATAATTGTTGACGAATACATTATTCCGTCTTCAAGTTTTACATTTTTCACAACCATCTCATATCCGGTTGGTGAGCTGGGGATGGCTGCCGAATTAAATGATAAATCAAGAGTATTGCTGTCTTCTTCTTTCCAAACGCCTGCACTTAGTTCAAAACTTCCTGTTGCACAACCTAAATACATTGTGTAGTCATCTCTTAATTCAAAATAGGCAGACTCATCAGAACAATCTTCTACAACTCCTAAAAGTGCATCTTTAATCATATCAGTAAAGTCCTGGCCGATAAAAGGAACAGACATTGTATCCTCTCCATAAATAATTTCCAGGTTAGGAGATTCTGATACTATAGCACTTTGAATAGTATACTTTCCCACATAAGGAGAAACATCTGGTGTATCATCATCATCTCCACACGATACTAATACTAAAGATGATACTATTAATCCTAATAGAATTCTAATGTTTAATTTTTTCATTTTAACAGATTTTAAATTTTAATTTTTGTACTTTCGAACGTACAAAGTTAAAAAAAAATCTATTGCTCCAACCTTTTATGTAGATTTTCTAATGTTTCGAACGGATGTGATACGACAAAACTATTAGCAAGCCATGAGGGAATACTTCCACCGGGATTACCATGATACTGGTATACTACAGTCACTGAATTGTCCGGATTTACAGTGAGTTTCCAGTGTCCTTTACCTTCCGGTATTCTGACAAGTCCTTTTTTGACTTCTACCAGTTCAGGTCTTGTTTTTATTGATATATCAGCGCTTTTGCCATCTTCTGCAATCTTTGCTTCCAGCTCAGTTACGTTATCTCGGTCAGCAACAGGCCATGGTGTATGTACAACTACATAATGTATATTGTGATACTTATCAATGTTGTTTATCATTTTCTGACCTGAAACATCAGGAAATAATTTGTCATAGTTTTCAACATCAAAGATTACATCAAGAACATCATTCAGAGAAACATTTTTAATGGTAGTTACTCCCTTGTATTCCTTGAAAGAAGATCCATCAACAGAACGCACATAAACTTTTATGCCGTCTTCATCTTTTTTTAATTCCCAATCTGATGTGGCTGATGCAAATGCATTTGTTGCCACAATAAGTAAACCTAATAATAGTTTTGTAAACATAGCTTTCTGTTTTTAGTTTTTAATTATAATGTCGTCTGGTACATTATATTGATATAACTCCATATATTTATTTAACTCTTGTTTTATTTTATTTATAAGTTCAGCATTAACCTCATAACGGTTTTTTTTGTAACCTTTTACTGACTCAAAATATTTAGTAAAATATTTTTTTACATTTTCAAAATCTTCTTCCAACAAGTTTTCATAGATGTTTTTAAGTTCTTCTACAGGTTCTTTTTCAAAATCTTCATATCGCAGTTCAATAAGATTTTTATCCGGTATCAGGGATTTTTGTTCAATGTAGTCATCATTTAAGCGCTTATAAATATCATATATCATATCTTCAATAAACTGATTGTCTACTTCCTGAAGATAAAGTGTAGGCATTAAGCTTTTCAGAAATTTCTGAGTTGATAAAATAACACTGACAGGATTTCTGTATATGTAAAGAAATTTTGCGTCGGGATAAAGTTTAAGAAGAGTCTTTATCCTTGCAGTATTTACCGGATTTTTAACCACAAGTCTGTCTCCTTTTGTGTTTAAATAGGCTTTTTTCAGCATTTTATCATACATTCTGAACCAGGTTCTTTTTTCTTTATCGTCTAAATTTTTAAAATGAACAGAATTATCATAAAAATCTGAATAGTTTCTTGGAAAGTAAAAAAAGTTGTAGTAAGAATGGTGGTACATATTAGAAAAAGCGAACTCATCTTCCTGAGGGAAATCCACATGTAATTTTATGTTATCAGTAGGCCTGCTCTCAGGAGTATATGCTTTCATAAAAGTTTTAAAAATTATTTTACTAGCCAGGTTATTTGGAAAAACCGACTGGTATGTAGTAAGAAAAGATGCATCCGGATCTTCACATAACATATTGTGCAAAAGTGTAGTTCCGCTCCTCCAGTGACCAAGAATAAATAAAGGAGGTTTCCTGAATCGGGCATGGATAAGTTTTACCTTAAAATATAACCATTCCCACCAGTGAAAAGGTGTAGTCGCTATTACAACCAGAGTCGTGAGAAATACTTTTTTTCTGTATTTAACGGTTACTTTCCCCTGTTTTAAAACTCTGATGTAATTTAATAATGTGGACCCCATTAATGTGGAAACCGGAGGTAACTTAAATTCACTCATACAAATATTTTGTCTTATTATTTACTCGTTTGCTTCAAAAGTAATAATTATTTTGAACTTATGAAGAAGATAAGTCAGCACCGAAAGAAACATAACTTTAACCAGGTTATTTTTATGATGTTTTTGTTCAATTTATACATTCAATATAGCTATATTGAAAATATGATAAGATAATTATCTTTGTGCAAAAAATGAATATATGACAATAGATGAACGACTTGCCTCTACTGGCTTTCCTTTGCCAGCTATAAGAGAGGTGAATCTGGCATTACATCCGACAGGTATTTCATTAGGACTGGGAGAACTAAGAGACTTTGAAACTGATTCAAAAATTACCGAGTCATTAATAAAAAGTCTCAATAAAAACGGAATGAATTATTGTCCTAATGCCGGATTGCCAGAACTCAGATATGCAATAGCAAATGCTCATGGTAAAGAAGATGAAAACAATTATACGGATGAGAATGTTATTATTACAGTCGGAGTCCAGAATGCAATATATTCGACAGTAAAAACATTAAAAAAACTTGGTGCAAAAAGAATTCTTATTCCGGAAATAAACTTCGGTATTTATAAAAAGATACCGTTGGAATTCGGATTAAAAGTAGAAACATACAGGCTGAATCCTGACTACGGAATAGATATTGATCATCTTAAAAATATCATAAATGAAGATGATATAGTTATTATAAATTCACCGGCAAATCCAACAGGCAGAGTGTTGGATAGCAGTGAACAAACAATGCTATCAAAGTTATTCAGGGAAAAACTTAAAAACGGTTATGTTATATCAGATGAAATATATGGAAAATTAGTTTATGAAGGAGAACCTTTTGTGCCGTTTTCTTGTTTTTATGACAGAGTTATAACTGTTAGCGGCATATCAAAAAGCGGAGCTTCAGCAGGACTGCGAGTTGGCTGGATAATTACAAATAATAAATTTCTTGCAAAAGCAATAGTTTCAAATAATGCAACAATCATAAGTGCACCGCCAACTGCGAATCAGTATGCAGCTATTCCGGTAGTTACAGGAGAAACAGCAGAAACTTTAAAACGTTATAATGAGATTTTGAAAAACAATAGGAACAATGCCATAGAGTTTTTAAAAAAAATGCAAATACCATATGTTAAACCGAGAGGTAGTTTTTATATATTTGCCGATCTGAAATCAATAGTAGGTGAGGAAACCAAAAGGTTTTGCATAGATACCGCGAAAAAAGAAAACGGAGTGGTTGTAATTCCGGGAGGTGCATTCGGAGCAAATAGTAAAATAAGAATCTCTCTTGCAACATTAAAATTAATTGATGGAATGAAAAGATTAACCGAAGCCGTTAAATCATATACTCATAAATAAATCTGTCATTATTGCTGTTTTTTTACTAAATTGAATACGAACACTTAATAATTTAGATGGAACAAAAAAAGCTGACATATGAAAATCTGCTTAATCAGAATGCAGAGCTCACCAAAGAAATAGCCAGGCTTAAACAAGAAATTCAATCGTTAAGAGGGAAAAATACCGCACTTGATGAAAAAGAAGAGTGGTATAAATTGTTGGATAAAGAAACAACCGAAGGCGTATTCTTAACCGAAAATGGTTATGTTATTGAAGCAAATGTAACTGGTTGTGAAATGTTTGGTGTGCCGTATGATGAACGTGTTGGCTTTCGTACTACTGATGCTTTTGATGAAGAAAGCAAGAAAATAATGATAGAAAAGGTAAAAAGTAAATATACCGGATTCTACAAAGTGACAGCAAGAAAAGTTGATGGTACAACTTTCCCGGCAGAAATATATGGCAGAAATTATTGGTATAAAGGCAGGGAGGTACGTCTGGCAATAGTCAGAGATATTACAGAGCGTATAAAAGCTGAAGAATTAATACATGACAGAGACGTTAAATTTAAAACTCTTTTCGAGAATGCTGCGGACGGAATAATTCTGGGTAACGAGACCGGGCACATAACCGATGTAAACGATAGCTTTTGCAGATTAATAGGATATGATAAAGAAGAAATTGTTGGTAAATTCATTACTGAATTATTTACAGAAGAATCATTAAAGAGAAAACCTTTCCGTTTCGATCTGATTAGTAAAATAGAATCAATAATTAATGAACGGGAATTGAAAGCTAAAGATGGCAGTATTATCCCAATCGAGATGAATACTACTCTTGTTGAAGGCAAACTTTACCTTGCCATAATAAGAAACATGACGGAAAGAAAAAAAGTAGAAAAGGCTCTTATTGAAAAAAACAGAGAACTGTTAATAGCAAAAAAGAAAGCAGAAGAGAGTGATCAGCTTAAATCTGAGTTTTTGGCAAATATGAGCCATGAAATCAGAACGCCTATGAATGGGATTCTGGGTTTTGCCAGAATGCTGAAAGAGGATGATACAGATGAAGATCAAAGACGCTTATATCTTGATATAATAGAAAACAGCAGTAATCAGTTAATGCATATTATAGATGATATTCTGGAAATATCAATTCTGGAAACCAAACAAGTGAAAGTTTTTACTAAACCAGTAAACCTTAATAATTTGTTTCTGGAGCTGTTTACTATATACGATCGTCAGGCAAAACAAAACAAAACACCATTGTATGTAAAATATGGTCTCGACGATGAAAGTTCTGTTATTATCACCGACGAAATTAAAATACGAAAAATAATTTCTATTCTTATTGATAATGCAATTAGGTATACAAACAAGGGATATATCGAACTGGGGTATAAACAGGATGGAGATTTTATTGAAATTTATGTCAAGGATACAGGTATAGGCATTTCAAAAGATAAACAGGAAATAATCTTTGAACGTTTTTCACAGGAAGAAAAAAGACTGTCAAGAGAGTACGGTGGCTTAGGACTTGGTTTGTCAATAGCAAAAGAGAATGTAGAGTTGATGGGAGGTAAGATATTCGTTATGTCCGAAAAAGGCAAAGGTGCTACATTCAGTTTTACGGTTCCGTATAATCCGGTTAATAAAATTAGGCAAGAATCAGGTGGTGAGAAAAACAGTGCAGATAATAAGGTTATTTTAATTGCTGAGGACGAAGAGGTGAATTATATGTTTTTGGAAACAGTTATTCGCAGAACTTATAAGAATGTGGATATTCTTCATGCCCGAAACGGGGAAGAAGCTGTTGAAATATGTAAAAATAATAACAATCTTGATTTAGTATTAATGGATATAAAAATGCCAAAGATGAACGGTCTGGATGCCGCACGAATCATAAAAGAAATGTCACCGGACCTTAAAATTATTGCTCAAACTGCTTATACCACATTCGAAGACAAACAAAAAGCAAAACTTGCCGGTTGCGACGGGTTTATAGAAAAACCCATCGATGTTGAAAAACTAAGTCAAATCATCGATGGGACTTTATTTAATGTAATATCTGAAAGCTAAACTATTATTCTGCTGAATCCTGCGGCATTTTCATTGAACCAAGGTTGGTTATCTGATATTGAGACATATCAAAAACCTTATTGTCATTTTTGTTTATGTCAATTACCTGATATACATTTTTTTCTCCGGTTTTCTTGTCTTCAGTTACGCTCATCATAAGAAAACCATCAGGGGTTTCGTATGAATAAACTGAATTAGCAAAAATATTTGACATCAGGTCCTTATTGTTCCAGGCCACGTCACGTGTTACCCAATATGTTGTTTTAATATCTTCATCTTCAAAAAGATATTCGTCACAATCATATCCTAAAATTCTCTTTGTATTACCTGTCTTTTTTGCAATTGGAATATGGGCCTTTTCATCCTCAGAATTATACTGCGGTTCATTGTCCATCTCCTCTTGCCACTCTTCCGTGTCCATCATATCACCCAGCCCGTAAGCAAGACCTGTCTTTTGACCATTTTTATCTTCAAGTATTATGGTCGCGTTATTATCAAAATCAAGAATAAATGTGCCGTTTTGTTTTTCTTTCGCATTTCTTATTGTTCCATCAACAAACTCGTATGCAATATATTTATTTTGGGGGCTGAAAAATGAAATTATATCTCCGTTCGATTCTATATTTCCGGAGGAATCATATGATTTAAAATTCATTGTGACAGATGAACCGAAAACATATTTATCCTGAATAGGAACAGGAGTGCCTGAAACTCCCATTTTTTTCATCAAATCATTTAATGCCTGATTTCGTGTTGCATCATTTGATTCTGAACTTGTTCTAGTTACTTGTTCTTGTTCTTTTTCTTTTTCCTCGTGACGCTCATCTTTTTTGTATTGTTTCTCTAACGAATCAAATGTCTTATCTATTGACTTATCAATCTCATTTTCCACCTTTTTTTCAGCTTTTTGCTCGGCTTTCTCTTTCGCTTTCTTTGCCATGCGCTCAAGAAAACTCTGGCTGTAAACATCTATTGTGAAAAAGGATATTATTAAAGTGAAAATAAGTATTTGTTTTGTTTTCATACTCTTTAATTTTTGAGGTTAGTAATGCACTAAAATAATAAAATTTATCAATTATAATTCACATTAATGTTTTGTACTACATTTAACAACATTATTTATAAATGAACATCATAAATAATTTGATAAAGAAAAATGGGTTGTAGTATTGCTTTTTACGGTATTGACAACAATAAAAATATTTAAAGAGAAAATAGTTTAAAATAAAAAAATGTTCAGTTAATAATTTTAACAGGGTATTTTGAGCAACTATTAATAAATTCTGTTATTTTTGAGCTATTCAAAGTATTTAGATAATTAAATATAAAATCTTATGAGTGTTTTAGTAAATAAAGATTCCAGAATAATAATTCAGGGATTCACCGGCAGTGAAGGAACTTTTCACGCCAGTCAGATGATAGAATACGGTACTAATGTTGTTGGAGGTGTTACTCCCGGTAAAGGAGGTACAACTCACCTTGGGTTACCTGTGTTTAATACTGTAAAAGATGCAGTAGACCAGGTTCAGGCTGACGTGTCGGTTATTTTTGTTCCGCCTGCATTCGCTGCTGATGCTATAATGGAAGCTGCAGATGCCGGAATTAAGACTATCATTGCCATAACAGAAGGAATACCTACAAAAGACATGGTTACTGTTAAGGATTACTTGTCAGACAAGGAATCCAGATTAGTAGGACCTAACTGTCCTGGAGTTATTACACCCGGAGAAGCCAAAGTAGGCATTATGCCAGGTTTTATCCATATGAAAGGAGGAATTGGAGTAGTCAGCCGTTCTGGTACTCTGACTTACGAAGCTGTTGATCAATTGACCAAGCTTGGCTTGGGACAAAGTACTTGTATCGGCATTGGTGGAGACCCGATTATCGGAACCACAACTAAAGAAGCTGTTGAACTCCTTATGAACGATCCTGGTACCGAAGGAATAATAATGATAGGGGAGATAGGCGGAAGTATGGAAACTGAAGCTGCTTACTGGATTAAAGAAAACGGAACAAAACCAGTTGTCGGATTTATTGCAGGACAAACAGCCCCTAAAGGTCGCAGAATGGGACATGCCGGTGCTATCATTGGCGGAAAGGATGATACAGCTGCCGCAAAAATGAAAATAATGCGCGAATGCGGAATACATGTTGTGGATTCTCCTGCTGACATTGGTATAACTATGAAAAAAGCTTTAGAAAGCAAATAACATAAAAGTCTGAAATAATATAAAGAGGATGTCCCAAAAGTCGTTGTTACTTTTCAGGCGTCCTCTTTTATTTTAACATAAAACTGAAAAATAGTTGGTGAAAATTAATTGTTAAAGCTCCTTCTGTTTTCTTTTCATATTAACAGAGAAACCGAAGGCAGGCCTGCCGGCATGAAATAAATAAAGCCGGTCATCCCGGCTTTATTTGTTATATAACAGTATTTATGTTTAAAACAGACTCTGTCTTATCTCATATCAATAACATCTACATCTGGATGTTTTGACGTGTCAAAAACAAACTCACTATCATCAACAGGAATATTTGTTTTCATTGATTTAACAACTACAGTATAGTTATTGCCATCTTTACCAACCTGACGAAGTGAATAAAGGGTGAGATCATCTTTCCATATTTTAAGCTTAATTCTGGAATAAGGTTTATCCCTGTTTTCGGGATAAAGGTCTATTTCGTAATATTCTCTTCCATTCTCTTTCCCCTCG
>JAADEM010000102.1 GCA_013153405.1 Chlorobiota bacterium | reverse complement strand
AGAAGTTCTTCATCGTCAACCATGTCAACCTTATTCATGAAAACAACAATCTTAGGAACGTTTACCTGACGAGCAAGCAGGATGTGCTCACGTGTCTGAGGCATAGGACCGTCAGTTGCAGCAACTACAAGAATAGCACCGTCCATCTGTGCAGCACCAGTAACCATGTTCTTTACGTAGTCAGCGTGACCCGGACAGTCAACGTGTGCGTAGTGACGCTTTTCTGTTTCATACTCAACGTGAGCAGTGTTGATAGTGATACCCCTCTCTTTTTCTTCAGGAGCGTTGTCGATTGAATCGAATTCCTTTACTTCAGACAAACCTTTTTTAGCCAAAACCTTGGTGATGGCAGCAGTCAGGGTGGTTTTTCCATGGTCTACGTGACCAATGGTACCAATATTAACGTGAGGCTTCGTCCTTTGAAATGTTTCTTTAGCCATAACTCGAAATATTAGACAAATTTAGTTATAAATAGATCGCAAAAATTTACGTTTTAATTCAAAAAAAAATTGAGCCAATGATGGGATTTGAACCCATGACCTCTTCCTTACCAAGGAAACGCTCTACCCCTGAGCTACATCGGCAAAGTAAAGAGCGGGAGACGGGGCTCAAACCCGCGACCCTCAGCTTGGAAGGCTGATGCTCTATCAACTGAGCTACTCCCGCAGTTAAAGGCCTTTCAGCAATTCAATGATCATTATCCTTTAATTGCTCTTCTTAACGAGCTCTTCAACTCGTAAAAGAAAGGCCCAAAGTTAATCAATTTTTATATTAACAAGTTGATAATTGTGTTTCAACATGTTAAAAACATTGTGGGGAGAGCAGGATTCGAACCTACGAAGGCGAAAGCCAGCGGAGTTACAGTCCGCCCCAGTTGGCCACTTTGGTATCTCCCCGATTGTTTCAATATGTCAAGTGCCTTACGGCAAAATTCAACTTCTTTTTATCAAAATAAACCCTCTTTAGAATTTATTTCAATTTAATAGGCCGATTTATTAAGAATCAGCCTATTAAACCTTTTCGTTCATGGGTTTCTCCCAAAAACGGTGTGCAAATTTATAATTTTATTTTCAATATAACAAAGAATGATGTTTTTTTTGTAATTATTTAGTTCTAACTTTTTCTTTCCATTTGAGCAACTGCTTTCTAAGCGCATCACATGCCAGGTCCACACTCTCTTCAAATGATTTTGTCTGCTTTTTTGAGAAGATTTCACCTCCGGGAAGTTTTAATTTAATTTCCGCTATTTTGTTCTCAGCCGAATCAGATTTATCAAGCCTGAGAATCACTTCTGCATTCACAATACCGTCAAAAAAATGTTCAAGTTTTGTAACCTTTTGTTGCACAAACTGCTGCAGATGTTCTGCTGCATTAAACCGCACAGATTGAATAGTAATATCCATAATCAGTCCTCCATCTTTTTAAGCTCTCGGATGAGCTTGTTTGTAAATAGTATTTAATTTTTCGAAACTAACGTGAGTATAAATCTCAGTCGCCGACAGATTTGCATGCCCCAGAAGTTCCTTTATGGCATTTAGGTCAGCCCCACGATTAAGCAATGCCGTAGCAAATGAATGCCTTAAAACGTGAGGGCTTTTTTTACTTACCGTTGAAACCAGTGCCAGATATTTTTTCACGACACGGTATATCAATTTCGGATAAACAGGTTTTCCTTTTGAAGTTAAAATAAGAATATCTGTACCGGAATCGGGGAAAGTGCTGTCTCTTAACGATAAATACTCCGAAAGATCTTTGTCGAGTTCTTTATAATAAGGTATAATACGCTCTTTATTTCTCTTTCCAAGCACCTTTATCACTCTCTGCTTCCTGTCGATACCTGAAATACGAAGATTTACAAGCTCCGAAAGACGCATTCCGGTGGCATAAAGCAACGAAATTATAAATCGATCGCGTACACCATTAAAACCGCTTCCGAAAGAAACAGTATCAAGCAACAGATCCATTTCTTTTTCTTTTACAAAAACAGGAAGCCGCTTAGGTTTCTTCGGAACAGCAACCCTGCTTACGGGATTATTGTCAATTACCTGCTCACGCATCAGAAACCTGAAAAAAGTTTTAATTGCTGAAATCTTACGATGTATGGTAACGGTAGATATTCCGTCATTCATAAGCTTTACCATCCAGTTACGGACAGTACGGGAATCTACATCTTCCCACCGGTCAATATTTCCGGATTTGAGGAAAGAAGTGAACTGGCGCAAATCAGTCTCATACGTAGTAAGTGTATGAGGCGAACAACGCTTTTCAAACTCCAGATAATTATAAAACGATGATATATATTGCATTAACAAAAAACGTCTTTATTTGGTGCTACTCTTTAACGAAATATACGAAATTTCGCACAAAATAAAGACGTTTTCTTTAAAATTATTCTTCTTCCTGTTGTAATTTCTGAACGTAAACTGCGTGCTTAATCTCTTCCCTTCTTTTAACCGAAGGTTTGATGAATGCCTGACGACGACGCAATTCTCTCATTGTTCCCGTCTTTTCAAATTTTCTCTTAAATCTTTTCAAGGCCCTTTCAATGTTCTCGCCTTCTTTTACCGGAATAATTATCATATCAGTTTATTTAATAAGATTTTTGTTTTTAATCAGGCCACAAAATTAATTATTAATTCTAAAAAAACCAATTCATTAAGATTTTTTACAAAAATATTGCGATTTTGTTCCGGATACTTATTTAACAGACAGATACACTGCCAGTTTTGATTTATCTTTATCCTTTGCTTCTTTTAATGAAAGTACTTCATCAATACTTTCAATTTTCCCTTTTTTTCTTCGATACTCAACAATTGCTCTTGCAAGATAAAAGTCGATGTACGGATGATTCTTAAGTCGTCGCAATGATGACCTGTTGACATTAATTTTTCTCAACAACGAAGTATCGACAGTAAGATACTTTTTATTTTTATCAACTGTTTCCTGTGGCATACCGTAAACCTCTTTCAATTGTTCCACACTGTAATATCCCCCCAAAACAGTACGGTAAGAAACAATCCGTGCCGAAAGTACCTTGCCGATACCTTTCAGAACTGAAAATTCAGAAGTATCAGCAGTATTAATTTCTATTTTAAAATCCTCCTCTTTCACCTCTGCTTTTTCGAAATATCTCTTTTTCGGATTATTGAATGAGCCTGCTTTAACAATATGATTACCATAACCCTTTTTGTATGAATGTTGTTTTCGGTAACGACTCTTCAATGTTGTATCAATCCGTACATAACACATTAATGATTCTGCCAATATCGAATCCAAATAATATATTTTACGGATATCACCTGAAGAACGAAACCGATAACCACTCTCACGAAGTTTTAACCAGTTTATCAAAGCCCTGCCTTTCACTCCTAATTTCTCAAGTCTGGAAATAGAAACAGTATTGGGATCAAAATCAAAAAACGAATCAGATACCGTTGTAATCTGTTCATTAAGTTTATTCATTGAATCTAACCATGCAACAAACTCAGGATCTTCAGGCTCACACTGCTCTCCGGAATAAAACAAAGGAATAAGCAGATAGAAAACAATAAGCATAAAAAGAACTATGGAAAGAACAATAAATCCTTTCTGTTCTCTTTTACTTAATGCCAACCAGTCTTTCCACATCACAGTGCGGACTGCCGGGCTGTCTTTATATTAAAAACTACCCGAAGTTAATTACTCCCACGCCGTTCAGAAATACAAACATTATGGCAACGGGAGCTATATAACGAACTATAAAATAGAATATATCAAAATAAACAACCTTTTTACCATGTGCTTCAAGCTCGGCCCTGACCTCACTCTTTTTCATTACATAGCCAACAAACAACACAATAAGAACACCACCAAGAGGTAACAGGACATTAGACGATATAAAATCGAAAGAGCCGAAAACCTTAACAGAATACACACAAAGCATTGCCAGCACTGAAACTACAAGTGTAGTTGCCCATATAGCATATGAACGCTTCATTCCGTACTCTTCAGAAAGGTATGCTACAATTACCTCAAGTAATGATATTGAAGAGGTAAGGGCTGCAATAGTCAGAAGAACAAAAAACATTACGGAAAAAACATAACCTCCTGTCATTTGATTAAAAATATTTGGAAGAACCTTGAACACAAGACCTTCTCCTTGTTCTGGTGCCATTCCGAATGCATACACTGCCGGGAAAATGGCCACACCGGCCAATACGGCAATCAAAGTATCGGTTAGAGATACAGATAAAGCCGTTTTACCAAGGTTCTGTGATTTGGGGATATATGAACCATAAGTTGCAATGACTCCCATGCCTATACTTAAAGAAAAGAATGCCTGCCCCATTGCAGCAAGAATAACCTCTCCGTTAATTTTTGAGAAATCGGGTTTGAACAAAAATTCTATTCCTTTTCCTGCTCCGGGAAGCAACAAAGCTTTAACATCAAGAACTATAATCAGAATAAACAGTAAAGGCATTAATATCTTTGTATATTTCTCGATACCGTTTTTAACCCCACCTACAATAATAAGGGCTGTAAGAATCAGGAATACGATGGTCCAGAAATATGGCCAGAACTGACTTGCTTTAAATTCTTCAAATATCATATTTATCTCATCCGGAGAACCCGATAATGAACCTTTAACTGCAAGATAAACATACTCAATTGTCCATCCTGCCACAACAGAATAAAAAGACAGGATTAAGAAGGCTGCCAGAACCCCCATTGTACCAACTAAAAACCATGGTTTACCGGGCGCCAGTGATTTAAATGCACCGAAAACATTTTTTTGTGCCTTGCGGCCAATAAGAAGTTCGGATGTCATAACCGGCACTCCGAATGCAATTATAAAAAACAGATATAACAACAGAAATGCACCGCCACCGCTTTCACCCAAAACATACGGAAAACGCCAGATGTTACCTAATCCTATAGCCGAGCCGGCTGCTGCTGCAATTACCCCGAACTTACTGGAAAAACCATCGCGGGAAGAAGAACCAAGATTTGCCATATTTTTTTTGATTTAGTATATCAAATATACAAAAAAGAGGTTCTTTACAAACGTAAAGAACCTCTAATTTATAAATTAAACTTATTTTAGAGTCTGTCTACACAGTTAAGATCTTCAAAAGCCTGCTTTAATCTTTCTACAATCGACAATTCACCTTCACGCAGCCATTTTCTAGGATCATAATATTTTTTATTTGGTTTATCTTCTCCTTCCGGGTTACCAAGTTGTCCCTGCAGATAATCATGATATTTTGCTTCAAACTTACGAACTCCGTCCCAGAAAGCCCACTGAGTATCGGTATCAATATTCATCTTGATTACGCCATAACTGATAGCCTCACGTATTTTTTCAAGCGGAGAGCCTGAACCACCGTGAAATACAAAATTTACAGGCTTAGGACCAGTCTTTAGATGTTCTTCAATATACTTTTGTGATGCATCAAGAATAGAAGGCTTAAGAACAACATTACCCGGCTTGTAAACACCATGCACATTACCAAACGATGCAGCAATTGTAAAATTAGGTGATACTTTCATCAGCTCTTCATAAGCATATGCCACCTCTTCAGGTTGTGTATAAAGTAATGAATTATCAACATCCGAATTGTCTACTCCGTCCTCTTCTCCTCCGGTTATTCCGAGTTCTATCTCAAGGGTCATTCCCATTTTCGACATGCGCTCAAGATATTTCTTGCTTATTTCAATATTCTCTTTCAACGGCTCTTCAGAAAGGTCGAGCATATGTGAACTGAACAACGGTTTTCCGGTTTCTTCGAAATGTTTCTCACCTGCATCAAGCAGTCCGTCGATCCATGGTAATAATTTCTTTGCAGCGTGGTCAGTGTGAAGCACAACCACAACTCCGTACTTTTCTGCTAACAGATGAACATGCTTAGCTGCAGAAATAGCTCCCACAATGGCAGCCTCCTGTCCTTCCAGCCCTATTCCTTTTCCTGCATAAAAAGAAGCTCCTCCGTTTGAGAGCTGTATCATTACGGGTGAGTTTACAACTTTTGCTGCCTCAAGAACAGCGTTAATAGTATTTGTACCTGTTACATTAACAGCCGGCATTGCATAGTTATTCTCTTTTGCTATCTGAAGCAATTTTGCAAGATCGTCGCCGGAAACTACTCCTGGCTTTATAACATCTAATACTTTCATTTTTATAATTTTTAATTTATGATGTTTCTGTCTTTATCCGTTTTTATTTTGAAACACAAAAGTACAAATTAGATTTCAAAATGACAGCAGTCAAAAGTAAAACTTTGCAATCCGTTAGGATTTATTAACATTAAAATTACAATTTATGTCATTAAGATTTCACGATTTAATTAAGCAATCTCAAACGGGCTGAAAATAAAAGCTGTTAAAACGGATAACCAATTGCAAAGTTAAACCCGAAATCGTTCCAGGTTAAAGGAGTTGTCCCCAACACCCATCTGTTGCCATAAGGCATTGACGGATCCACAGCCTTAACTCCCACATCAAATCTGAACACAAAATAGCTGAAATCGAAACGTAGTCCTGTTCCCAGCCCAACTGCCATTTGTTTGTAAAATTTATGAAATCTGAACAAACCACCTTCGGGACTACTCTCGGGTCGTATCGACCATATGTTTCCAGCATCCACAAAAAGTGCTCCCTCAAGTATCCAGAACATTTTATACCGGTATTCTGCATTAAGTTCCAGTTTTATATCGGCAGTCTGGTTATAATACTCAAGCTGATCTTCTTTATATTCACCTGGTCCCAGACCTCTCACCGGCCATGCCCGGATACTGTTAGCCCCACCTGCAAAATACATTTTCTCGAACGGTAAAACATGAAGATTGCCATAAGGATACCCTACACCAAGGAAGAACCTGTATGCAAACGAATTATTTAAATTCAACTGATGATGGTATCTTAAATCCACATCAGCTTTCACATACTGGGCATATCTGATACCCATTACTTTATAGTATCCCTCATTTGACGGCTCTTTTGTAAAAAGCTTAACCATTCCGTCGAGCAGATTACCCGAAGACTCGGCATATCCCCTGAAATACCAGAAATTATTTTTCCGCCCTAAAACCTGACCGTTATAAATAAAAGTATAATTGGAATTCAATATCAGGTGATCTTCGTAACTATAACGCATAAATGTATCCTTAATGTAATCCCAGAAATCACCAGAAATAAAAGGAACCCATACGAGGTTAAAATCAAGTATGGAAAATATGTGTGATACCCCTTCCGACGAACGCCAGTCGTAGCTTAATTTTGATGTTGCAATAGTACGGGTATAATCGGGCCGGCGCTGATAATTAAGCCCCATATTTATTGATGAACGCGGGTGAAACCGCCTCCTGAAGCTCTCGACCCTGAATGGAACAAGAAACTTGGGGAATGTCAATCCGGCATCAAACCCGGTCTCAAGAATATTAAAATTATTTTTATCTCCTCTGGCCGATTGATTCTGATATGCAAGACGAAACCGTACATTGAATATTTCAGCCCCTCTGAGAAGATTTTTATGCTGATATTTTACGTTTGTTGCAGCCCCCAGGTTTCCCGAAGAGTTTGTCCCTTCTACTTCAAGGGCATACGACTGAGGCTTTGACGGGGTAAGCTGAATATAACACTTAAGATATTTTCTGCCGTTTTCATCGGTTTTCCCTTCAACCTCGCTGAATTTAATGTTTATATATCTGAACAGTTTAAGCTCGGTGATTAATGTTTGTGTTTTCGAGACCTTGGTTATATCGTAAAGTTGTCCCGGAATAATGTATGTCGAATTTATAAGCACATCCGGTTTGAACTTCATCTTTTTCTTAAACAAGAAATAATATCCTTTATAATAAAGGGTATCAAACTCAGACATATAATCCGATTCATCGATAAGAGCCTCCTGCGGATTAAAATCCACAAAAAAGTATACATCATCAATTTTATACTTTACGTGATTAACAACAGTATCCCTGCCGTCGGGCAATTGTTTGTATACACCGGCTATTACCATTGTATCACGAATTAGATAGGCATTTTCAGAGCTATCGGCTAAAAAATAGATATAATTTTTCGAGAAATTATAGTACCCGTTTGTTTTTAACATTCTGGTTACCCTATCCCGCTCCTTATCAAATATATCAACATCGAAAGGTTTTTTACCACGCAAGAGAGAGTTAATAGTGTCAGCAAAAACCAGTTTTTTTATTGTGTCATCAAATATTTTATACCCTACCTGATGAACATATGAGCGTCTGCCGGCTTTTATATCGTATACAACCTTTACTTTTCTTTTTTTTTCGTTTACTATTACAGTATCTGTAACCTTTGCATCAAAATATCCTTTGTTTTCGAGAAACAACCTCAACTGCTCTCTCGATTTTTCTACCTGATACTCATCATATATCACAGGAGCCTCTCCAATCCGCCACAACCATTTATTAAATCCTTTTGAAGAATCACGTCCTGCCAGGTTGTACATACCAAGATGAAACCTCCAGAATCCGAATATGGTCTTATTCTCTTTAGGACGAATATACGACTTCAGCTCTTCATTTGTCACATCCTTCGCATCATGTTTTACAATATTCTTTTGTAAAAGATACTCTCCTTCTGGTACAAATTTCACGGAATTACATCCCCATATTGAACCGGCAAGCAATAATATGATTAATCGGAGCAGATTTGATTGTTTCATGCGGATGCAATAATACTTTTTAGGCATTTTCAGATATGGGCCGTTAGCAAATCATAATGCTTTTCCGGTCAAACACACCTTAATATCATTAATTTTATACAAATATATTTAAATCGGCGAATTTGGTATAAATTTACTCCGGTTAAAAGAAGAAAGATGATAAGTAAAAACAAAAAAAAGTTCCTTACCTCTCTGCAACTAAAAAAATACAGAATCCTTCACAATGCTTTTTTAGCCGAGGGGCATAAGATTAATCACGACTTACTGAATGCCGGCGCAGTATGTAAAGAGTTGTATGCTACAACAGAGTGGCTAAAAAGAAACAGTGATATTCTGCCTGAAAATTTTTCCGACGCCACCGATAAGGAACTGAAAAGCATAAGTAACCTTAAAAGTGCTCCGGAAGTAATTGGCGTGTATGAAATAAAAACCGTAAAACCAGATGTACGGAAAACCGGCACATCTCTTATTTTAGCTCTTGACGGAATTCAGGATCCCGGAAACCTGGGAACCATAATCAGAACAGCAGACTGGTTCGGAATAAAAAACATTATATGTTCGGAAGATACTGCCGACGTGTACAACCCCAAAGTTATTCAGGCCACAATGGGTGCAATAGCCAGAGTAAATGTATCTTACACCGCCCTCGAAAGTTTTATTAAGAATTACAAAAAAGAAACAAATATGCCTGTTTACGGAACTTTTCTGGAAGGAGAAAATATTTACGACAAAGAATTGTCAGGAAAAGGAGTGATTGTTATGGGCAATGAAGGCAAAGGTATCAGAAAAGAGATTGAAAAAACAGTTACCGACAAATTATACATACCTAATTATCCACCCGAAGCTGAAACCTCGGAATCATTAAACGTAGCAACAGCTACTGCTGTTATTTGTTCCGAATTCAGAAGAAGAGTGCTCGGATAAAAAAACATAATTGAGTAATTTACCCATACTTGTACATTTTGACGACAGAGCCCAAGGCCAAGTAAAATAACGATGTAGAATGTCGAACACCGAATGATGAATGGCGAATTAACCCGGAACTCCGAACCTTGAACCCGAATATCGAATAATGAACATCGAATGCCGAATTTCGATCAATTGAAACGCTCAAATAGTAACACTGAACGATAAAACGCCGAAACGGGAGAACAGATAAACGGTTAAACGCGTAATGTCGAATGTAGAACGCCGAATGAAGAATTACGAATTAACCCGGAA
>JAADEM010000005.1 GCA_013153405.1 Chlorobiota bacterium | reverse complement strand
CACAAAGTTTTTACATAACTCGAGATAATTATTTGTAAAATAGTAGTTATCCTCACGGGGTTTCAGCCCAAGAAAATCATTCATCCAGAATTTTGCATCATTACCCTTGTTAATGTTATCAACAGAGCAGATTTTGTAACCAGCATCCTTTTCTGTATTGAATATCAGACATCCTTTATCCAGCTTTCTGATATTAATTCCCTCCTGTGCTCCTATCTCAAAATTTTGTTCCTTCAGATAAACCTTTAAAAAGGTCTCTTTGTTTTCCGATTTAAAAATACCTATGGCATCCACAAGTTCACCATCAACAACCACATCTTTAAAATGTGCCATATAAAATTCGCCGGCCTTAATACCAGGATGATTAGAACTTTCGTGTAAAAGCCTTGCCACTTCAAGAGACACATCATAAAAGCTGTCGGTGCCGTTAAAAACACGGCCGGCAAGTTCAAACATTATGTTTGGTTCTCCGTTCTCTCCATCTGTAAAATTATAATAGGCTTCTGTTTTAAAGGGCTTGAAAAAATACTGCACAAGAAAATCATTCACCGGGTTTTCTTCCTCAAGCTCAACCGTTTTCTTAGAGTATCGCACCGGCTCTCCCTGTGTACGGTTTCCGATATGGTGAATTACAAGATTTTGAATAGTGAGTTGTGAAGTATCTATCATACCACAGAATTTTTCTTTTAAACGACAAACTTAATACAAAAATCCAAAATACAATATCATTCAATCAACAGACCATACAGAATTGCTTTTAAACATATTTTTTTATTCATAAATTTCAAAAGCCTTAAAAAAGATAATTGCCGTGATACAAAAAGCTGTAAAAATAATTTAAACATTTCCCAATGTTTTCCCCGATACCAGAAAAATAGCCGGCTTGCCGGAAAGCGGGTTCTTTTGTGTAATGACAACCGTTTTGTAAACCTCTTCAATATCTTTATAGTTTAGTACTTCATCCGGAGAACCGGAAATGTGTACCCGTCCTTTATTAAGCATCACGAGGTTATTACAATATTCACCTGCCAGGTTCAGGTCGTGTATTATCATCAGGATAGTTAAGCCGAGTTCTTCGTTAAGTTGCTGCAGAAGATTAAGTATCTGTACCTGATGTGATATGTCGAGGTGAGAGGTTGGCTCATCAAGAAGGAGCAGTTCAGGCTCCTGTGCCAAGGCACGGGCAATGGCAGCCATCTGCTGTTCGCCGCCGCTCAAGCGGTTCATCAGTTTATGTTTGTATTTGTCAACGCCGGTCAGCTGCATATACTTTTTTGCTATCTCAATATCCTCTTTTTTATCTAAAAGCTGAAACGGCTTTTTGTAAGGCAGTCGTCCCATCAGAACGTAATCATCAACAGGCACATCAGCGGCATCTATGGTCTGCGTTACAATGGCCATTTTTTTAGCCCTCTCTCTTGATGACATCAGTGAGGTATCTTTTTCATCCAGCAATATTTTTCCGCTTTTCAATTTAAGGTCGCCTGTAATGGTCTTGAACAGAGTTGTCTTTCCCGATCCGTTAGGCCCTATTATTCCTGCAAATGCCCCCTTTGAAATGGCCACATTTATCCTGTCCAGCATAAAACTACCGGGATAACCACTAATCAGATCTTTGATTTTTAACATCTTATTGTTTGTCTCTATTCTTTTTATTTTTTTTCACTTAGGGACGCATGGCCCCCGATATACATCGGGGCAGGCTGTGCGTCCCTAAGTGAAAATTATTTCCTCGCCAGCACCCCGATAAAAACCAATCCGCCTATCATTCCAGTGATTACCCCGATGGGCAGTTCGTTGGGTGCAATTATCAGACGGGCTAACACATCGCACAGTACCACAAAAATACCTCCACCTAAGAATGATGTGATCAGCAGAATGCGGAAATCCGATCCAACGACCATCCGGGTAAGGTGCGGGATTACCAATCCCACAAAACCGATTACACCTGCAACAGCCACACTTACACCTGTCATCAATGATGCAACAATAAACAATATACGTATTGTCAGTCCGGTATTGATTCCCAGATGCCCTGCTCCGCTAACGCCTAAACGCATTGCATTAAGCGAATTTGCAAAAAGATACGACACGGTCAGCCCGGCCATAGCAACATAAAACACCGTATTAATTAAAACAACATCTGTTTCGGCCAGAGAACCCATTACCCAGAATACAATACTTTGCAGATTCTCATTCGTCGTTGTCGACATCAGAAACATCATTGCCGATGACGCAACAAAACTAACCATAACACCTATCAGAAGCATCTTGTTTATATTTATGCTGTAACGCCCCATAGACAAAAAGTACACTATAAATATTGTGATAACAGACCCCAGAAAACCTGCTGCAGGAAGTACATATCCACCCAGCGACATATTTACTCCGAAAACAATACTAATAGCAACCATTAATGAAGCACCACCTGAAATACCAAGTGTGTACGGCTCAACAAGCGGATTCCGGTAAATACCCTGCAACAACACTCCGGCCAGGCTCAACGCTCCGCCAACAGCCACTCCCAGCATTATCCGGGGCAATCGAATTCTGCTCAGAATCGTGTATTCAATACCTTCTTTTCTGCTGAAAATATCTACCAGCTCATTCAGAGAAAACCGTATCTCACCCACAGTCAATGCAAACAGAATACTGCCTGCCAGTAGCAGTAATAGTACAACCACATAAAAGGTCCATTTCAGTTGTTTGTTTTGCATTTTTATTTTAATATTTCTCTTTCAGCTCAGAACAGTTCATCTTCATTCCATTTTTTAGGATTTGTGATGATATAATTTTTTATTTTATAATATTCTTCTTTGTTACGTATTACATGATCATTATAATTCGGTTGAAAGAAATGATTATCTCGGGTGAATTTAGGTATATTCAATTTATTCTCATCAATAAAATCATCGATTGCCTCATTTACCCCTGCTTTAAATCCTGCCACAAATGATGATATTGACCTTGGTTTTCGTTGTGGCATTGGGGAATTTGATTTATGATCCCGTAAAGATTCGTTGTTATTTTCCGGCAGAGATGAATGACCATTATCCAGTAGGGACGCACGGCCGTGCGTCCCTACATTATTTTTGGGCCCATGTATACCTACAATACCCGTATTTTTAAGAACAATAATTGCATGAATATGATTTGGCATTATGACATATTCATCTAAATACAATTCTTTTCGTATTTCAAATGATAATAAAAATTGTTCTTTAACAATTTTTCCAAAATCAGATAAAAACATTTTACCGTCTTTGATCTCACCCAGATTACATTCTCTGTTTTGTGTTACAATTGTTATGAAATATATTCCTCTACCGGAATAATCCCATTCTGGCATACGACGTGATTTATCACTGAACCTGTATCCCATAACAAATTATATTCTTATTTCATTTTGCTAAAATAGAAAATTACCGATTTCCCTCGTAGGGACGCACGGCCGTGCGTCCCTACGAGGTTATTATTTTACAATCAACCTCACAATATCTTCAAATGCCTGTTCAAAGTTTTTCACCGTCGGCACACAGGCCACATTGGCGTCGATGATGAACACCTTGCCGTTCTTTGCAGCATTCAGTTCTTTGTAACTTTCCCAGTTTTTCTTCTCCTCCTGTGCCGTAATTCCCATTGTAGCTATCAGTATCACATCCGGATTTCGTTCAAGTATTGTTTCACGCGATATTGTTCCTTTTTTAAATCCGTAGGTCACATTTTCACATCCGGCAAATTTTATGTAATCATCCATGAAGGTGTTCGGTATAACGGCAAACAAAGGTTCTGCCCCAATCTGAATAAATATCTTCTGACCTTTTGCACTTTCGGGTATGGCTTCACAAATACTGTCAATGTGTGTCCTGGCACGTCCGATTATCGACATGGCCTTACCACGCCTTCCAATCTGAGTTCCCAGTTCTTTAAAATGTTTACAAATATCCCTGAACGAATATTGTTTGCCTTCAACGTAAACCTTTATCCCGTTCTCCCTGAAAAGGTCAAGTGTACTTTTACGGGTCATAGGTGTGGTAAGGACGATATCAGGTTTCAGGAGAAGTACTTTTTCAATATTCACATTAATTGCATCACCAATAATCAGATCCTTATTGTCTTTAGTAATATCGCAATATGATGTGGCTCCCACAATATGGTCTGACATACCAAGCTCCTCAATCTCTTTGGTTATGGATGGTGCAAGCGAAACTATTCGTATTCCATTATTTTTATCCGGTGTTTTTTTGGCAGTAGAGGTACAGGATGAGACAATAACAGATAGAACAAGAAGTATTTTTACAATTTTCATATTCCGGATTTTAAAAAACAAAGATATCAAAATAGATCAGAAAATTAATCCCTGCTTCATCTGTTTCAGATGAAGACAATCCTGACAACATTCTCCGTCAAACAGGGAGCAACAACAAAAAACGGAAAAACTAATCAGACGGATAATTTACAATCCGAATCAAATGGTTTATCATGTTTAACTTTTATCCAAGAAAAAGACCGTATTATGACTAACGGACCCGAAAATTGACTAATTTTAATATCATATATAAAGAACCTGATTATGCAATTGAATTAAACACAATGAAAAAAGCATCAAAATCAAAACCGGAACCCGAATCTTTCGGAGCCGACATGGAGAAAGTGAGCCTGGAAAAAGTATATGAAATACTTAAAACCTCTTCGAGGGGATTGAGTTCCAAAGAAGCAGAGGAGAGACTGGCAAAATACGGACGCAACGAGCTGGATGAAGAAAAAACAAGCAAACTTGAAAAGTTTCTTCGGTATTTCTGGGGACCTATTCCGTGGATGATTGAAACAGCTGCCATACTCTCGGCAATGATAGGCCACTGGTCTGATTTCGCCATTATTATGGTACTGTTGTTTTACAATGCAATTTCAGGTTTCTGGCAGGAAAACAAAGCGGCTGATGCCCTTGATGCACTGAAAGCAGGAATGGCTCCTAAAGCAAGAGTTATGCGTGACGGCAATTTTACCGATATTGATGCCACTCTGATTGTTCCGGGCGACATTATACAGATAAAACTTGGCGATGTAGTTCCTGCAGATGTACGTTTCGTCGATGGAGAATACATAAGTATAGATCAATCTGCACTTACAGGCGAGTCTCTGGCTGTCACAAAAAAGACAGGCGATAGCGGATATTCAGGCAGTATCGCAAAAAAAGGAGAAATGACAGCTGTGGTAATTGCAACAGGCAACAATACCTTCTTCGGTCACACTGCCAGCCTTGTGGCTTCAGCAGGAAGCAAAGAATCTCACTCTCAGGAAGCCGTCAGCAAAATAGGAGATTTCCTGATTCTTCTTTCTCTTGCATTGGCATTCCTTCTTGTCGGATTTGAAGTTTATCGCGATGTTGTAATCAGAGATGACTGGAAATGGGATGATCTTGTTGAGATCCTGCGTATGACACTTGTTTTGTTAATTGCCTCAATACCGGTGGCACTGCCCACTGTAATAACAGTAACTAATGCTCTCGGAGCCCGTGCTTTATCGGGGAAAAAAGCTATTGTTTCACGCCTGGAAGCTATTGAAGAGCTAGCCGGTGTTAATGTTTTATGTTCTGACAAAACCGGAACACTAACCAAGAATCAGCTTACTCTGGCTCGTCCCGTTCCTTTTGGCAATGTTGATGAAAACATGCTTGTTCTGGCCGGTGCTCTTGCTTCGCAACAGGATGGAGAAGACCCTATCGACATGGCTGTGATTACCGGATTGAAAGACACAACAGTTCTGGATGATTACCGGCAAATCAGGTTCGTACCTTTTGATCCGGTGAGCAAACGGACCGAAGGCGACATTAAAGATAAAAACGGGAAAATACAAAAATACACCAAAGGAGCTCCACAGGTGATTATAGACTTGTGTAATCTCAGCGACGACGAACGTAAAAAGGCTTTAAATGAGGTTAAAACTCTCGCCGAAAAAGGAATGAGGGCATTAGGAGTAGCAGTATCTGATGACAATGGAGAAAATTGGAGGTTCCTCGGAATTCTTTCACTACAGGATCCTCCAAGGGACGATTCAAAAGAAACTATAAAGAAAGCCAAAGAACATGGGCTTCATGTTAAAATGGTAACAGGTGATGATGTTGCAATCGGAAGTGAAATATCAAGGCAACTGGGAATGGGAACACATATCATTGCTGCATCTGATATGTTTACCAAAGATATGAATATGGATAACCTTCCCTCCGGCATTGAAAAAAATGTTGAAAGAGCTGATGGTTTCGGACGAGTATTTCCCGAACACAAATACGGTATAGTCAAGGCTCTTCAGCACCGCGGACATGTTGTTGCAATGACCGGAGACGGAGTAAACGATGCTCCCGCATTAAAACAGGCCGATTGCGGAGTGGCTGTCAGCGGTGCAACAGATGCCGCAAGAGCTGCTGCCGATCTTATTCTTACTGCTCCGGGACTCTCGACAATAATTGACGCTATAGATGAGGCAAGACGCATATTTGAACGTATCATAAACTACATTATATACAGGGTATCAATGACTATCGACATCATGTTTGTTGTTGTTCTTGCCACTATCTTCTTCGGATTTTCTCCGCTTACTCCTGTTATGATTATCATGCTTGCACTGCTCGACGATATACCTATAATGACTATTGCCTACGACAATACATTACTGAGTAAAGAACCTGTACGCTGGCATATGCACCGGTTATTGTTAGGCTCAAGTTTTATGGGACTCCTTTCTGTTATGGAAACATTTACCATAATGCTGATAGCAATGGAATGGATAAGCAATCCTGCACTTCAGTCGTGGATACATCTTTCTCAGGAACAGATACAGACAATAGTATTTCTTCAGTTAGTAGCCGGCGGACACCTGTTATTATTTGTTGTACGTACAAGACGCCCCTTCTTCAGCCGTCCCTGGCCGGCAAAACCTCTATTCCTGGCACTGATAGGCACACAGACACTTGCTGTTATGATGTGTGGATTCGGTTGGTTTGTAACCCCGCTGCCCTGGACTATCATTGCCATGGTATGGGCTTATCTTTTAGTATGGATGTTTATTCTTGATCAGGTTAAACTTGCCGTTTACCGTAAACTTGCCAGAATGAATAAACATAAAACTCCTCATGTAGTGACAGGATATAGCAAATTTCCATCCTGAAACTATTTTTCCGGGAACTGCCAATATTAACAAATCATGCTAAAGGGCAGTATCCCGGATTAAAAACAAATATGTATCAAAAAAAATGCAGGAATCTTAAATGAAACCATTAAATATTTATGATAACTGGATAAACTATGGTTACAGGCATTTTGCTGAGGTAGGACCTCTTGCCTTCAGCATTAAAGAGATAAGTAAACAAGCCGGAATGTCAAGAACCTCTTTCAACTACTATTTCAATTCAAAAGCTGAATTTATAGAAGTTCTACTAGCCAAACATCTTAATATTGTTGATGAATATGGTAAAAAGTTCAGAGATAAACTTCCTCACTCATACATTAATCTGCTTAACAACATCGACAACTACCCGGTTTCCGTAACCTTTCATCTGCAACTTTTCAATTACCGTTATATCAAACAGTACAACGACGCCTACATCAAAGGCCATGAGCTGAATTTTAAGAACGGCATATTAGATTGGTTCATCGATTTTTTCGGGCTTAAGCATTCACGCCAGGAGGCCGAAAAAGTTTATTATTTCCTGATGGATACTATGTACAGCCGTGCAAACCTTCTCAGGGAAGAGAGCAGAGATATCAGTACCATTAAATATTCCGAAGTATTTAAAGATACTTTAAAAGATTTTCTGCTGGTCATAAAACCCGGTGCTGTAGGCATTTGATACTATTTTCCGTGTGGTTTGAGTTTTGACAGGGGTGTCAAAATAATTTTTCTTTTTTCAATATTTTTGGATTAAGATCATTTGAAAAAAGTTATGCTATGGGCATTTATCAACTCGATGCTTATGGTATAATCCGGATTCGATTTCTGATCTGTTTATGAAAAATCTTTTTGTTTTGCCCTGAACCAAGATAAAAGTCTGCTCCTGATTCATAGATTTTGTGAATGTGAGCAGACTTTGTTTTTAATTGAACTATCCTGAAAGTAATTATTAAGATACAACAACCTAAAACTAAACGCTATGAAAAAAAGAAATCTGATTTTACGCTTGTCAATTATATTTACTGCGGCTTTAGTTATCTCCTCCTGTAATCAGCCAAAGCAAGAAAAAGGAGGGCAAAAACAGGAAAAAGACATAACAGCTTTTTACAAACAGAACGGTATGAATGTACCCGCCGATATCCTTACTCCCGATAAAGTTGAAACAAGCATTGGAGAACTGAAATATGATGACGGCCGCCCGGTTGAGGAAACCGTGAAAAAGGCCTACCACTATATTGACGTTTCCCGTTCGGTGGAGGCATTCCTCAACAACTCACCTGCCATTGCCACCGAGGTGCTGAAAATAGCTTTCGAAGGTATGGGTGCTACCGAAGCCCACCACGTTCTGATATCGGAACAGCTTGTTGATGCACATCAGGTGTGGCCTACTGGGAATACCGGAACAGTTTATGTCTTCGGATTCTTCGACCTGAAAAAGACAGGGCCTCTTGTGATTGAGATGCCCGGCAAAGCAGGCCCCGGATTTGTTGACGACGGCTGGATGCGCTGGGTTACCGATATGGGTCCCACAGGTCCCGACCGCGGACAGGGTGGAACGTATGTTTTCCTTCCTCCCGACTGCAAGATGGAGATAGACGCACCGCTAGGAGGCAAAAAAACAAAGATGAAGATAGCAGGAAGTATGCGTGATGTCTTTGTGGTGAAATCGCCAACATACCATAACTGGATGGCTCTGCGCGGTTTTCTTGTTGACGGCAAGCCCGATTTCTCAGTTAACCTGTTCAAGCAAAAGCTGAAAATATATCCGCTTGATGAAGCTGCAAATCCGCCGGAGATGAAATTCGTTAATATGTCGGGTAAAAATACTCAGGCAGTTTTCCCTGCAAGCTTCCGTTACTTTAAGATGCTGAACGACGTGGTTCAGCGCGAACCACTTTCTGCGCTCGACAACGAATCAAGAGGTGTACTGTCGGCCATAGGAATTGAAAAAGGTAATGAGTTCAATCCCGATGAGTACTGGAAAAGTGTTTACGAAGATGCTGCTAAAATTGGAGATGCAGCAGGCCGTTCTATTCTGTTCTCGCCACGTGACCCCGAAGCATACTTCTATCCCGACCGCCAATGGTATACCGGTTTTGTTGGCAACAACTACCTGTGGCTGAAAGATGACGGACGCGGAGGCATTAACCTCGATGCACGTATCCTCTTTTTCTGGGGCGCAATTGCAGTTACTCCTGCTATGGCAATTAAGATGGTAGGTCTTGGTTCGCAATATGCTTTTTGCAGCAAAGACAAAGACGGCAAATATTTCGACGGCTCAAAGAATTATAAACTGACAATTCCGCCAAATGTACCAGCAAAAGATTTCTGGTCGATAGTGATGTACGACCCGCAAACACGCGGAATGTTGCTCACAGACCAGAAATATCCCGCCATCAACAACAAACGCAGTAACCTGACTGTAAATCCGGACGGGTCAGTCGATATTTATTTCGGCCCCAAAGCTCCCGAAGGAAAAGAGAACAACTGGATACAGACCGTGCCGGGTAAAGGATGGTTCGTACTGTTCCGTCTGTACGGCCCGCTTGAGCCCTGGTTCGATAAGTCTTGGAAACTGAACGATTTTGAAAGAATAGATTAAACCATAAATTATTTTAGCAATGAAAACATTAGAAATATTCCTTTCCATTGTCATAACTGCACTCTTCCTTAACAGTTGTCAGAGTAATGCTAATTCCGGGAAGAAGAAAGGCAAAACAGATGAGAGTGTAAAATCATTCGTAACTGATGAAC
>JAADEM010000164.1 GCA_013153405.1 Chlorobiota bacterium | reverse complement strand
GTCGTTCCTCCTCGCAATGACGTCTGTTTTTTACTTTTTGGACGGCTTCACAAAAGGGGGTAAGGTAAAAACAGGAAACAGGTTATTCGATGATTTTAATGCGTTTTCTTAGAAGCACTATTTGAACTTCTTCATATATTTCTTCAGCATATCTTTATGAACGGTAAAGCCCATCATCTTCAGTTTCACATAATCTTCGCTGAAAAAGTAATACCCGAACTCCGGCTTATCCTCGCCTATGTTCCTTGAGCCGGAACTTGAATCTTTTATCAGGTACCACATTTTGCCGTCTTTATCTTTCAAATAGCCCACCATATGCATACCGTGATCATCCGTCGTGGTTCTGTTAGAAAACCTGAACTGACGTGCTTCATCATTGATGTAGGCCGAAGGAATATCGAAATCAGGTATCAGTGCCACATTTGTTTCGCGTGAGAAACCTGCCTCCGAAACATCTCCTCCTATGCTCATAGTATATCCCTTTTCTATCGCATTATGAATAATATCCATAAAAACATCAAGTGGAACATTATAATACTCTTTACTGTGCCACCAGTTATCGGGCACCTCATACTCCACCTGCTCCCAGAACGGCTGCTGAAGGTACGAAAGCACCTCAACATAATCATCCGGATTGATCTTCATATAATCTTTCAAAAAGGTTTTCGGTGTATACTCCGTTCCTTCAAAAGTGAATTTCTCTGGCGGCACTCCCATGTAATGATTAAGTATCGACTTTATGGTTGCCACAACAGCATCTTCATTCCAGGCATTTGCAGCCTTAACACTTAACAAATAAGTTTTCATCTCTTTGAACATCTCCGAATGGTCGTAAAACTTTCTTCCTCCGGTCAGACCTGTATAAACATCAAAAGGAACAGCTCCGTACTTTTTATAAAGACGGGCCACCGCATTTCCTTCCGAACCCTCATCAAACAAAGACTGTCCTCTGGTTTCAACATAGCCTTTTGCCTTTTCAATATACTCCCAGTAAACGGTATACATTTCCGATATCTTAACCTTTTTATTGTGAAGACGGTAAACTTCAGACTCATAAAACGAAGTTGTTGAAAAACACCAGCAAGTTCCTGTATTCCCCTGTGATATAGGAGGATTGTGCCAGTATGTGTGTTCTTTGTAATAGGATAATTTGTTTGGTAAATCCAAACCGGACTGATCCATTTGAAAAAACTTTTCATTCTTTTGCTGATGCTCTTTGGCCTGCACCGCTTTTACATCCTTAAGAATAAAATTCTGATAAAATCCGGGCTTGTACTCTTTAAACACAGCCTTATCCTTAGGCCTGTCCTGTGCTGTAACTAACACCGACAAAAATACAAATCCCCAAACGAATGTGATGAACTTTTTCATTTTGTAATTTTTTAGTTATTTTTTTAATAAACATATAAAGGTATAAAACATTCCTGTTATTCTTACAATTACCTAACCCTCAATTTCGCATCCTTAAACAATACCCGGCCTAAAGTCCCGGTCAGCACAACAAAATGTTGATACCCTGTTGAAAAAGAAATTACCATACAAAATTCCTTTTAGCTATATTTGGGGTTAATTAACTTTAATTGCGGAGACAGAATATGGAGAGCAACCAGAACCCACAAAACTACTCGGAAGATTCCATCAGAACCCTTGACTGGAAAGAGCACATTCGCAAACGGCCCGGAATGTACATCGGTAAACTGGGCGACGGCTCCTACCCCGACGACGGTATTTACGTACTGCTGAAAGAGGTTATGGACAATGCCATCGATGAATATATGATGGGATTCGGAAAAAAGATAGAGGTTAAGGTCGAAAACGGAGTTGTGTCGGTTCGTGATTACGGTAGAGGTATTCCCCTGGGAAAGGTCATTGATGTGGCATCGAAAATGAACACCGGTGCAAAGTACGACTCCAAGGTTTTCAAAAAATCTGTTGGTCTGAACGGAGTAGGTATCAAGGCCGTTAATGCCCTGTCTGAAAAGTTTACTATTCAGGCATTCCGCGACGGTCAGTCGAAAAGGGTTGAGTTTGAAAGGGGCGAACTTGTGGACGAGAAAGAGATGGAGGCAACAGATGAGAAAAACGGTACATTTGTATCGTTTATTCCCGACACCACTGTTTTCGAAAACTACAACTTTCAGGAAGAGTACATCGAAACACTTCTGAAAAACTACACTTTCCTGAACGCCGGATTGTCAATCAACTTCAACGGAAAGGTTTTCTACTCCAGACACGGTCTGCTCGACCTCCTGAACGAGAATATGACCTCACCGGGATTGTATCCTATCATACACCTGAAAAAAGAAGACCTTGAGATAGCCATAACTCACGGCAACCAGTACGGTGAAGAGTACTACACTTTTGTGAACGGTCAGCACACCACACAGGGCGGAACTCATCTTGTTGCGTTCAGAGAGGCGATAGTAAAGACCATCCGCGATTTTTACAATAAGAACTTCGATGTTTCCGATATTCGCCAGGGAATAATTGCGGCCATAAGCATTAAGATAGAAGAACCGGTTTTCGAGTCGCAGACCAAAACAAAACTGGGGTCAAAAGATATTGGTCCGGGCGGGCCTTCGGTAAGGAATTTTGTTATGGACTTCCTCAAGGAAGAGCTTGACAATTACCTGCACAAGAATCAGGAAACAGCAGAGATACTGTACAAAAAAATACTAGAGTCGGAAAAAGAGCGTAAAGCCATTTCGGGCATCCAGAAGCTGGCAAAAGAAAGAGCCAAAAAGGTAAGCTTACATAACAAAAAGCTGCGCGACTGCCGCATTCACTACACATCGAAGGATGAACGTAAGCTTGAAAGCTCAATCTTCATCACCGAGGGTGATTCGGCATCCGGCTCGATTACAAAAGCCCGCGATGTAAACACACAGGCCGTATTCAGCTTAAAGGGAAAACCGCTTAACTCATACGGACTGACACGAAAAGTTGTATACGAAAACGAGGAGTTCAACCTGCTGCAGGCAGCCCTCAACATAGAGGACGGACTGGAAACACTGCGTTATAACCACGTCATTATCGCAACCGATGCCGATGTGGACGGAATGCACATCCGTTTGCTGCTGCTGACATTCTTTCTGCAGTTTTTCCCCGAACTTGTTAAAAACGGTCACCTTTACATTCTTCAGACACCACTTTTCAGAGTAAGAAACAAAAAGGAAACGATATACTGTTACAGCGACGAAGAACGCCTGGCTGCAATTGCAAAACTGGGTAAAAATCCGGAAATAACACGCTTTAAGGGTTTAGGTGAGATTTCTCCCGGTGAGTTCAAAAACTTTATCGGAAAAGACATTCGCCTTGAACAGGTGCGTCTGAGAAAAGATGATGCTGTAAAAGACCTGCTCGATTTTTATATGGGTAAGAATACCCCGAACAGGCAGAATTTCATTATCGACAACCTGGTAATAGAAGAGGATATTGTGGAGTAATTCACACCTCACCCCCTCTTCCCCCTTTTTAGGGGGAGGAACGAAAAAAACTGACATCACGAGTGTCCCATCAAGGGGTGAGGTGAACATAGAAAATGATTAAAACAAAATAATTTTGTTAGTCAATGGACGAGAAAGAGCAAGATATCAACAAAGAGAACGAACAGCCGGACGAGCAGAATCTGATGGACAAACAGCAGGAGGCGCAGGCCGGAAAGGAGACGCCTCCACCGGTGTGGGACGTTGACGGCACACGCATCAACCACCTGCCGGGAATGTACAAAAGCTGGTTCCTCGATTATGCGTCGTACGTGATACTTGAACGTGCCGTTCCTCACATCAACGACGGTCTGAAACCCGTGCAGCGCCGTATCCTGCACGCAATGTACCGTATGGACGACGGACGTTACAACAAGGTGGCCAACATCATAGGTTACACAATGCAGTATCACCCTCACGGTGATGCCTCCATTGGCGACGCACTGGTTCAGCTCGGACAGAAAAACCTTTTGATAGATACTCAGGGTAACTGGGGTAACATTTACACGGGCGACAGCTCGGCTGCCCCGCGTTACATCGAGGCACGCCTGACAAAGTTCGCTCAGGAGGTTGTTTTCAATCCCAAAACCACAGTCTGGAAACTCTCGTACGACGGACGAAACCAGGAACCTGTTACTCTTCCGGTAAAATTCCCTCTGCTCCTTGCCCAGGGTGTTGAAGGTATTGCCGTTGGTCTTGCTTCAAAAATACTCCCTCACAACTTCGGTGAACTGATAGATGCATCCATTGCTTACCTCAGGAATGACCCATTCGAACTGTATCCCGATTTCCCCACAGGTGGTATGGTTGATGTATCAAGGTACAACGACGGATTACGCGGCGGTGCGGTGAAAGTGAGGGCACGAATCGAAAAGGTTGATAACAAAACACTGAAGATTGCCGATATTCCGTTCGGGAAAAACACCACATCTCTTATCGAGTCCATCATCAAGGCAAACGAAAAGGGTAAGATCAAAATAAAAAAGATAGATGACAACACGGCCGAGAATGTTGAGATACTGATACACCTGCCGTCTGGCGTTTCGCCCGACAAGACTATCGATGCCCTTTACGCATTCTCCGACTGCGAGTTGTCAATATCGCCCAATGCCTGTGTCATCAAAGACAACAAACCGTGGTTCCTCGGTGTGTCGGAAATTCTTAAAGAAAATACCGACCACACAGTACATCTGCTGAAACGCGAGCTTGAGATACGTAAAGGTGAACTGGAAGATGCCTGGCACAAAGCATCGCTCGAACGTATCTTTATCGAGAAAAAGATTTACCAGCGTATTGAGGATTGCGAAACCTGGGAGGCAATCATCAAAACCATCGACCACGGACTGGAACCGTACAAGAAACTGCTGAAACGACCGGTAACCAGAGACGACATTGTCAAGCTTACCGAGATAAAGATTAAGCGTATATCAAAATACGATGCTAAAAAAGCCGATGAGTACATTGCCTCGCTTGAGGAGGAGATGGAACAGGTTGATTACCATCTGGCAAACCTCATCACTTATGCCATCGATTACTTCAAGCGCATAAAGCGGATGTTTGCCAAGAACTATCCGCGCCAGACCGAAATAAGAAGCTTCGGCAGTATCGAGGCATCAAAGGTGGTGGTTCGCAACGAAAAGCTGTATATCAACCGTCAGGACGGTTTCATCGGCACATCGCTCAAAAAGGACGAGTACGTATGCGACTGCTCCGACATCGACGATGTGATACTGTTCTACAAAGACGGAAAATACAAGGTAACCCGTGTTTCCGAAAAGGCGTTTGTGGGCAAGAATGTTATTCATCTTGCCATATTCAAGCGGAACGACAAACGTACCATTTACAATGTTGTGTACCGCGACGGCAAACAGGGCTACACCTATATGAAACGTTTTGCCGTAACAGGCATTACCCGTGACAAGGAGTATGACCTGACCAAAGGAACACCCGGTTCAAAAGTGCTTTATTTCAGTGCCAATCCTAACGGAGAAGCCGAGATTCTGAAAGTGGTGCTTAAGCCGAGGCCCCGTATCCGCAATCTGATATTTGAAGTTGATATGGGCGAGCTAGCCATTAAAGGCCGCGGCTCGATGGGTAACATACTTACCAAACACGACATACACAAGATAACACTTAAGAAAAAAGGTGAATCGACCCTGGGTGGCAGAAAGATATGGTTCGAGGAAGAGACACTCCGCCTCAACGTAGACGGACGCGGACTGTATCTCGGCGAGTTCCAGGGCAGCGACCAGATACTGGTGATAACAAAGGACGGGGAGTTTTACCAGACAAACTTCGACCTTTCGAACCACTATGACAACAATATCCTGGTCATTGAGAAGTTCGACTCCAACACCGTTTGGTCTGCCGTTTACTACGATGCCGACCAGGATTACTACTACGTGAAACGCTTCCAGATTGACAGCGTAAGCAAACCTCAGCGTTTCATTGGCGACAACCCGAAATCGTATCTTGTAAAGCTGACGAAAGTAGATTATCCGAGACTGGAAATTAAGTTCGGCGGCGACGACAAGATGCGCGAAAAAATGATAGTGGAAGTTGCCGAGTTTATCGGAGTGAAAAGCTTCAAAGCAAGAGGCAAGCGGCTCACAACGTACCAGGTGTCGAGGATAAAAGAGCTTGAACCGATTCACAAACCGGAGGAAGAGAAACAAAACGAAAACAACGAACAACAGGAGAGCGGAGATAACACGCCGAAGGATGAGGATGCAGGACAGATGTCGTTGTTTGAGGAGTAACCCTTTTATGATGCCGTAAAAAGGAGATTTTCTCGCAAAGGCGCAAAGACACAAAGAAGAGTTAGTAATGTTTCTCCGTCAATTAGCTTTGCGGCCTTAACGCCCGCCTGGCAAATCGGACAGGTCTTTGCGTGAGATTGTCAAAGAGTCTGCCTTTACAGAGGTGCAGAGCACCGGCAATATTTGTAGAAAGAATATTTATTGAATGTTTCAGGTGCAGCGCACCGTAATATTAAAATTCCCCCGAAGAGAACGTAATGTAACTGAAATTCTTGTAAAGAGGAGAGGAAAACAAACCAATGCAAAACAAATATCAACATAACTCTCAAACCTTCCCCCTTAGGGGGGATAAGAGGGGGGCCCCTCCTTCTCTCATCTACCTCATCGGTTTTATGGGATGCGGCAAGAGTACCCTCGGAAGGCATCTTGCCAAAGCACTTGGCTGGAAATTCATCGACCTTGACGACCATTTCGAAAACAAGTTCAGGACTACGGTTCCGCTTTTTTTCAAGGAGTTTGGTGAACGCGGGTTTCGTGATGCCGAACGTGCAGCACTGCTCGATATGGAAAATGAAGAAAAAGCTGTGGTTGCCGCAGGCGGTGGTACTCCCTGCTTTTTCGACAACATGGATTTTATGAACCGTACAGGCATCACCATCTACATGCAGGTATCACCCGAGGAACTTGCCCGCAGACTTTCAGAAGCCCGTGTGGTACGGCCGCTGGTTCAGGGTAAAACAGGTGAAGAGCTGCTTGCCTATATCAGGGAGAAACTTGCCGAACGTGAACCATTCTACAACAAAGCAAAAATAATTGCCGATGCTTCCAAGCTCAACCTTGACGGCTACCTGCGGATACTGGAGGGGATAAGGGATTTTTAGTTTCACGTTATTTTTGTTCCAGGTGTTGTATCATTATGTGCCTCCTTCACAAATCACTAATCGCCAATCTCAAATCGCAGATCATGAGGTTACCGGTTGTTTTTGTTCCAGGGGTTTCAGGGGTTGGATATACCACCAACGGAGGTGCAGAGCACCGGCAATATTTGTAGAATCCCGACACACACATCTGAATAAGGTGCAGAGCACCGTAATATTTCCAACGCTATTTCCCTTCATCCTCAAAAAAAACCACTCACCCCTTTCATTGTCATTGTTTTTTCCTTAACTTGAATAAGCAAATAACCAGGCAATGAACCTGACCGCAAAACAATTCCGGCTTTACTTCGAAACAGTACTGTTTTCATTGTTGTTTATACCCGTTTTTACAACAACAGCATTAGCATCACCCGATACAATAAAAGTAAGTACAGGATCCGGACCGGAAGACCTTGCCATTGACACCCTCAATAACCGAATACTTATCTCCTGCGACAACCGCCGTAACAACCATATGCAGGGTGAGATATGGATGTACGACACACAGGCCGGCAAAGCAAGAAAACTTCTGTTCGAAACACCGCTCGGTTTCAATTTCCATCCGCACGGGATATTCATGTACACAGAGAACGGAGTATCATACCTATATGTCATAAACCACATCTACAAAGACAAGAGCGAGATAGACCGTTTTATTGTTAGGGAACAAAACCTTAAACTCGATAAACGAATTACAGACATAACCGGCAAACCCAACGACCTTGTGGTTACCGGAAAAGATGAGTTCTACTACACCGATTATAAAATGACCGGCGGCAGCATAATCAGGTACAGCAACGGACAGGAACAGAAAGTGGTTAAAGGTCTGAAAATGCCCAACGGGATAATTCTCTTGAACGACACCCTGTACTTCACCACAACACTCAACGGCCGGCTGTACAAAACCTCCATTGCATCTTTCGAAAAACAAACGGTATGCAAGTTAAAAGGCGGAGATAACATAATGCTGTGCGGTGACGACTGTTTTCTCATTGCCTCACATCAGAGTTTCGGGAAATTCAGAAAGCACGCCAAACACCCCGGTGTAATATCTCCCTCACTGGTTTACAGGGTTAATCGGCACACAGGCAAAAAAGAGGTGATATTCAGTGATGACGGCAGTACCATTTCAGCAGTTTCAACCGCCCTCATATACAAAAACACCCTCTACCTCGGCCAGGTGTTCGACGGGTTTATTCTGGTGATAAAAGATTTTGAAATTAAAGAGAGGGAGTAGAGAAACCTGCATATAGCCCGCCGGTATGGAGGAGTATATGTAATTAGATAAAATGGAAATATATGCAATTGTATATATACAGACGTTGGCGGTAATTAAAATAGTAAACTTTAAAAAAACAAAATTATGTTAAAAACACATATGGATGCAATTGAGAACTCATTAATAAGTATTTCTCAAATCCCTGCGAATTCTGGACATTCTTTGCATAAAGGAACACCAAGAGAAGCTTTTATCAAAAAATTCTTAGAAGGACATTTAAGTGCAAATGTTGCAATCGGAACAGGTGAAATAATTGATTCAAATTCTGAACCAAGAGAACAAAGAAATCAATTTGATATTGTTATTTATAAAAGAAATTATCCAAAATTGGATTTTGGGGGTGGAATTTCAGGGTTTTTGATAGAATCAGTAATAGCAACAATAGAAGTTAAATCTGTTCTTGACCAGTCTGCAATTGACCAATCTGTGGAAGCAGCTTTTAATACTAAATCATTAACCCCTAATGTAAATAGAAGTTTTAGTACAGGTTGGTTACCACCTAAAATACTAAATTATGTTGTTACATACACAGGCCCTGCACAAATGAATACAGTTCACGGCTGGATTTTAAATAGCCATAGAAATAAAAATATCCCGTTACCTAGCTGGACTCAACAAAATAAGACTGATATACCAGGTACAGCACTAGATGGAGTGTTTTTACTAAATAAAGGATTTGTTGTACTTGACAATACGCCATTGTCGCTTAATGATCAACAAGTAAATGGTATTCATACTATAGCTGATAATACTAATAGTAATATTTTGATGCTATTTTTATTATTACAGCAAGCTTGTAATAATATTGATGGAGCATGGCTAAATCCAATTCCATATTTAAACAATGCAAGATTTCAAAATGTAAGGATTGTATAATAGAAACTACCGCCAACAAAAAATATAGTGTATGCCGCAATTAGTTGTAAATATGAACATTATAGCATCAACAAACATTGGTAATAAACTGAGAGTGAATAGCTTTAAACTTCGGCATGCACCATATTCAAACCGTTGTCGTGCATTATGACATAGTAGCTACAACCAAAATAGAAACGTAAGAAATGGATTCTTTTATACAAATAATCTCGACTTCAGCTGTAACCGGATTTCTGACAGCTACTCTGACTATTGGGTTCACTAGAAAGAACTTAAAAACGACAAAATATATTGAGACAATTACAACGGAAAGAATTAAATGGATTCAAGTAGTTCGAACCGATTTAACTGAATTGGTTTCATCAATTATGATTCACTTGAAAAATACAGATTATTTAATTGGAATAGAGAACAGAAAAATCAGTCAGAATTACACAAATTACGTGGTAAGTAGAGAGCCTGATTCATATTCTGATGATGAGCTACAAGACTATTATGACTTGCAAAGAAATATTGAACAAACGGAGAATGATTTAAAAAGTGTTTTAACCCGCAGCAGAATTGTACAAAAAGCAACACTATTAAAATTAAGATTTAATCCAAATGAGGATATTGACATAATTAATTTACTAAACCTTATAATTGAAGACTTCT
>JAADEM010000160.1 GCA_013153405.1 Chlorobiota bacterium | reverse complement strand
ATTAACACAATATTACAGGGCAGCTTTAAATAATTAAACAAACCTTTGCCTTTTTCATAAAAAACCACAAATGACTCCTTGGTGTAATTCTTAATTTTATGATATGTAAATGACGACATTAATAAAATTGCCGTAACTAAAGCTGTAAAATAAGCATTAACAACTTGTTTTCTGGTATACATTATCAATGAAACAAATAATACTCCAATAAGTATAAACTGAAACTCTGAAATACTTATATAATTTATCACAGCACCGGGCAGACTTTTAATATAATTTACGACTTCGAGCATAAACCCGGTCAGTTCATTTACCGGAGAAAGCAACATCAGCGATACACTGTTTCCTGTTGGCAAAAAAGATAATACAACAGCTATAAAAGTCAAAAGAAGAACCGGTGTAAGAAGAGGAACAAGCAAGATGTTTCCCAAAATAAAGTACACAGGAAATTTATGAAAAAGATATATACTCAATGGAAATGTTGTTATCTGAGCCGATATGGAAACTGCAATTAAAGACCAAAGCCAGCGGAATGGCAGAAAATGAAAAGAGACAAGATTATTTAATAACGGATAAAAATAAACAATACCTGCCACTGCTGTATGACTTAACCAGAAACCTGCTTTAAACACAGAATAGGGTTCGATTATAATTATAATCAACATAGAGGCAAGCAATTGATTATATACCATACCGGGTCTTTTTAGTAATTTTCCCGTCTCCATCATCGTGAACATTACCGCAGCTCTGAAAACCGATGACGACAGCCCTGTTAAAAGAGCATACATCCAGATAATCAGAATTATAACCACACTACTGATAACGTAAAATCTTCTATTTCTTAATGGACTCAATAAAAATGATATTAACAAATATACAATGCCAAGATGTAATCCTGATACTGCCAGCAGGTGAATAACTCCTGCGCTGGCAAAGCTCTGTTTATCTTCCGGGTTCAAAGCAGACCTGTCCCCTAAAAACATTGCCCTCAACAGAGCCAGTTCCTCTCCGTTTATTTCGGAAGATTTAAAATACTCAACAAGATTATCTCTTAACTTTGCAATCTCAACATCAAACACTTCATAATGCTCATTTGTAACGATTATTTCATCTCCCCCGCTCCACATTCTGAAACTAACACGTTCTCTTTTCAAATAGGCAGAATAATCAAAAGAATACGGATTAACAGGTTTATCAAATGAGAACAATCGTCCTTTAATATAAAAAACATCTCCGGGTTTCAACCCTGCTGTTTCAGCACCTTTCTTTAAATACAAAACACCTGTAAGTTCCTTATTCAAAACAAATGAGTCGGACATTAAAACTACAGATCTAACTTTTAACTTCCTGCTAATTTCTGTTTCTCCCATATCAGAAATAACATATCCTTTAAACAAAACCTCCGAATCGGAATCAACTACTTCGGTCTGCCTGAGATACATCCACAGAATTCCAAACACAAAAACAAAAAGGACAAAAAAAGTTGCAGGAAGAAAACGTAACCTGAATACCGGCTTCTTAATAAAACGATATGCCGTAATTAACCATACAAAAAAAAGGAATAACCCAAAAACGAAAAAAGAGTACAACCAATCCGGTTTCAGTTTCTCATAAAACCATATTCCTGCAATTAAAGGAATAACTATCCTTAATAACGGAAACTGCTTAAAAAAATCCTGCTGCATTTTCAAACTGTTGTAAACAATAAATTTACAACAGGATTGATGAAAAATCAATCATGAACTTTTATTGCTTCACCTTTTTACCGGCAGCATTTACTTTTACTTTATCATCAAACTCAACTATTGAAGGGATTTTATACGGAGCCAGTTTTTTACTACAAAATTCCTTAACATCACGTTCCGTCACATTCTGATAATCCGGGTTCATCACAATTATTGCCTTTATAGCTTCTCCAAGGACAGCATCCTCAACAGGTTCAACGGTACAATCCACAACACCGGTCATCGACACAATCACTTCTTCTATTTCCTTAAGACTAACCCTTTTACCTCCCACCTTTACAATCTCCTTTTTTCTTGCCAAATGATATATAAAACCTTCCTTATCTTTTATTGCCAGATCACCGGTATAAAGCCATCCGTTTTTTATTGCAGCATCGGTAGCCTCCTTATCCTTAAAATAACCAAGCATAATATTATCCCCTTGGGCAACGATCTCTCCCGGCTCATCAGGCGCTACCGGTTTTCCTTCATTATTGAAAACATCCAGAATCACACGGGGTATTCCTTTTCCAATAGAGCCCATTTTTTCTTTAAGGCGTTCCGGAGGTAAATATGATAATCTGGCAGTAGCTTCAGTCTGGCCGTACATAACATAAAACTTAACCTGAGGAAAGTAGTGTATGAACTCTTCGATAAAAACAGTATGCAGCTTACCTCCGGCTTGTGTTACATATTTGAGTGACGGGAATTTACCTTTTATGAATGAATCAGACTTACGCAATAATATCTGAAAATGACTTGGAACACCGGCAAATCCTGTACATTCATATTTTTTCAGGTCATTAAGTACAGACCCCAGAAACATAAAATTATTGTTCAAAACAATACTTCCACCCACACGGAGATGTGTATGCAACAGGGAAAGCCCGTAGCAATAATAAAACGGCAAAACAACAAGCATCCTGTCATTCTTATCCAGCTCCAGATATTCTACAATAGATGATGTGTTGGCAATAAGGTTCTTATGTGACAACATCACACCTTTGGGCAGGGCTGTTGAACCGGAAGTATAAATAATCTGGGCAAGCCGGTCAGGTTCATAATCAAGTTTAATCTCCGAACTATTAGAATGATCTATTTCTAAAATTTCACTCAGGCCTTTTTCATTTATCACTTTCTTTAATCCCGGTTTTAACCTACGTTCTACAATTGCTGAAACAAAAGCAAAATCAGTTTCTGTCTGACCGGCAATATATTCAAAACCTTTTTTCTCTATTGCAGGATTTAAGGGTACAATAGCATTCCCCGACTTCATAACTGCCAAATATACGGTTATGAAAAATGAACTGTTTGGAGACAGTAAAATAACCTTCTTATTTTCTCCTACATTTTCTCTTAACCAGACAGCAAGATTATTTACCCGCCTGTAAAGCAAAGGCAAGGAAATATTTTCCCTGCCACTGATAATGAAATCTTTTTCTACAGAAGATGAATTCTCAAAAAAATAATTTACACAATTCATACATACGGTTTTGAAAAAACAATTGTTTAATTACACTCCGTAATATCCATGTACAGGAGGAGTTCGCAAATATTCAGTTGTTTGTTTCTTTCGCTCAAAATTTTTGAATATGCGCATTACATCTTCCTCTGTAAGCCCCATTACCGTAGCAACTTCTTCCGGGGGATATCCGTTTTCCCAACCATACCATAAAAGGTCCATCTCTCCAAAAGGCATCTGATAGAAAAACTCTTCCTGCGTCTGCTCGGCTGAATAAGTATCCGTTGTCGGAGTACGTTCAATTATCTCCTTTGGTACTCCCATATATTCTGCCAGTTCATAAACCTGTGTTTTGTAAAGATTACCTATTGGCATTACATCAGCTGCTCCATCACCATACTTTACAAAAAATCCTTGTTGTACCTCATGCTTATTTGGGGTGCCTATAACGCAGTAATGCAAAGCTTCTGCATGATAGTAAAGCATTGACATGCGGCTTCTCTGCTTAAAGTTTGAAGCAGCTACAATCTGAAGATATTCATTCATAGGAAGACGAACAGTCTTTTCCGAACCATCCTGAAAAACAACCGTTACATAATGTACCGGAGGAAGGTTTCTTTTTATAATATCTTCAGGAATAACAATCTTCATTTTATCTACTGCAGGATCATACTCCGAAACAACACGCTTAACTGCCTCATCTCTTCTGCGATAACAACCAAAGCCATCCAGTGCACCGCTTATATTCTCTTCTACTGTACGTATTCCGAACTTTTCAGCAAGCTTTAATGCAAACTCCTTACTGTCGGGACTGGAATCATTCTCAGGTAACAATACACCCAATACCTTATCAGCCCCAAATGCTTTTACGGCCAGGGCCAATGTTACTGAAGAATCAATACCACCACTAATCCCAACAACGCCACCTTTTCTTCTGAATCTTTTCCCAACGTCTTCTTTTAATTGAGTGCAAATATTGTCAATAACCTCATCAATATTTTTAAGTTTGAGTACATGTCTTGAGAATGCGGTTTTCTTTGCGTCTTTCATTTTTATATTTTTTCTTAAATTAATGACCTTTAGTTTCTTACAACTCCTTTTTTCACATCTTCATCATCCAACGGTTTAAAGTCTGAAATAAACCTGTAATAGAGCAATTGAGTTGTTAATATTCCTATTACCGACATATTTTCAACTTCCGAGGGTGCGACTCCTTTTCTAAGTTTCTTAATAAGCTTACTCACCGATTCATATTCAAATATTCCGGCATTATTTAAACTTCTTTCCGAAAACATCTCCTCAACCATACCTGATTTATCCTTCATCAATGCTGTGGCAACCGGAGCACGATATGCCTGCTTGGGTCGTTTCAACACCGACTCAGGCAGTTTGCCTTTCATCATATGCTTCAAAATATACTTTTCGTTAAGCCCTTTCAGCTTGAAGTCATCAGGCAAAGTTGAGGCAAACTCTATGATACGATGGTCCAGAAACGGATAACGGCCTTCCACTGAATTTCCCATAGCCATTCTGTCGCCTTGCGATGAAAGAAGATATCCTGACATAAAAACATTCGTCTCAATAAACTGTGCCTTTTGCAAAGGCGTATACCCTTCCACTACTTCCGCTATCTTTTCTTCATACTCTTTTACTGGATCAGGAAAGTAAGTATATTGCTTCATCTCCGGAGAAAGATGATTCAATATCCTGCTATTATTCTTCCACCTCAACAGGTGTGAATAAACAGGTGAGTCCGTGTCTTCAAGACGGTATCCGAAGAACATACGTAACATTGCCGGACTCGCATTTGCTATTTGTGGGATATATGGATAAAGCTTCTTCAAAAGCAAAGGCCTGAGTTTTGATTTCGGGTCTTTCGCCCAGAAATGCCGTATTATAGTCTCTTTAAATATATTGTAACCTCCAAACACTTCATCTGCTCCTTCTCCAGTTATAACAACCTTTATATTATTGTTCCTAACGAATCCGGAAAGTTTCATCATTGGTAATGGAGAAGTTCGTAAAATTGGAGTTTCGGTATGCCACAGAACCCTTGATATCATTTCAGGAATATCCCGATCCTGAATTGTTATTGACTGATGATTAGTATCAAGATATTTTGACACTTCCTGCTGGTATTTGGTTTCATCAAATACCTTATCGGCAAAACCAATGGAGAATGTATTCAACACATCGGGCTGCACCTCTTTAATGAATGATGTTGTAATGCTTGAATCCAGTCCGCCGCTCAGATAGGCGGCAACCTGCACATCGGCACGCAAACGTAGCTTTACCGATTCTTTGAACAGATACCTAAGCTCTTCGGCTGCCTCGTCAATAGTTCCTTTAAAAAGATCATCGCCTGTTGCAAAATTTAAATTCCAGTATGGTTCCGTTTTTATTTTGCCTTTGCTGAATTTCAGATAATTTCCAGGAGAAAGTTCTTTTACTCCCTCAAAGATTGTATCAGGTGTAAGTGTGGTCCAGAATGTAAATACCTGATGTAACCCTTTAGGTGATAATTTTCTTTCAACTCCCGGATATTCAAAAACGGATTTTATTTCAGAGCCGAAAACCAGCCGTTCTCCTGTATTGATATAATATAAAGGACGTATCCCCACCCTGTCGCGGGCAAGAAACAACTCCTCTTTAACAGTATCATATACAGCAAAAGCAAACTGACCGTTCAGTTTGCTTAAACATTTTTCGCCGTACTCATCATAAAGATGAAGAACAACCTCAGTATCACTTTTAGTTTTGAATTTATGTCCGAGGGAAATTAATTCTTCGCGAAGTTCAAGATAATTAAAAACCTCTCCGTTATATGCAATCCATTTTGTTCTGTCAGCTGTTACCATTGGTTGCTGACCACCTGAAAGGTCTATTATACTTAACCTTACATTTCCAATACAAGCTTTAGGTGTCACAAAAAGACCTGTTTCATCCGGTCCCCTGTGTTCAATACGGGATAGCATCCTGTTGAGAATACTCTCATTCTCAATATTCTTCCTTCCGGAAGATTCAATAAATCCGGCTATCCCACACATAATTTAACTGGCAACAGCAGCTTTTTTGCGCTCAACAAAAGCTGCAATACGTTCTACATTACCAAAATTCTCTTCTATTAACTCTGTATCATCTGTAATAACACCAAACTCTTCTTCAAGAAAATTTATCAGACTAAGTAATCCCATCGAATCAAATATTCCCTCATCAAATATCATTGTTTCATCCTTTATCAGCTCAGGTTCGGTAAAAGTAGTTTCTGCAATAAAGTTTCTGATTTTGTCTTTCATTTCCATTTTATTATTAGGTTGTTATAAATTCATCAGACAATCAAATTTACGTTATTGTTCCTTTACTGTTGAAAAAGTTTGCCCAACACCATTAATTTGTAGATAAACTACCTTTTTTATTATAGTTATCAGACCTGATGCTTTTGCCGAATTTTAGTTGCACACTTAGTATCCTCTGTACGGTTACGGACACTACCTTATGCCATAACCGAACAATAACCAACATATAACGCAAAACCATTTTATTCGTTATCGACTGAGCTGCCACATGTTACACACATTGGCACACCTATTGATACTAATAATACAGAAACGTAAAAAACAATAATTATGAAAACAAATAATATTAAAAGAGCTTTTATGAGCATAACATTAATGCTCATATTATCATCAGGACTTTTTGCCAGAACCATCATCCTGAATGACAATCATACCACAAAAAACAACTGTATTAATCCGGCAGTTAATGTAACCACAGAAGCTGAAGTTGAAATAAAACTGGAATCATGGATGACGAGTGTTGAAGAATTTAATAAAATGGCTGAAATTATGAAAAATGCCAACAGAACAGAACTAACTACATTACAGGACTTTGAACTCATACCTGTAATTGAACCCTGGATGTCTGATATCACTCATTTCATAACTAATGGAAATAAAATATTTCAGACCATTGGTTTTACAAATGATTTTAATCTTTACACCATTATAAATTCATTAAAATAAGATATCCGAACACCTCATATTTAAATCTGATAAAAACCGGCAATTTTAGCCGGTTTTTCTTTTTTGTTTTCAGAATAATAAACTTATTTTACTTTGTAATAACTTACAGAGGTCAAATAAACTAAAATGAATATAATATTGATTGGTTCGGGTAATGTTGCATTTCATCTGGGACTTGTATTATCAAAAAAACACAATATAGTACAGATATACAGTCGTAATACAGAAAATGCTACAGAGTTAGCACAACTAACCTCATCGGTTCCTGTAAATGACCCGGATAAAATAGACAGAAACGCCGATTTTTACCTAATAGCTGTTTCTGATGATGCAATAAAACCGGTTACAGAGTTAATGCCATTAGTAAAAGGAATAGTTGTTCACACATCCGGTTCCACCGACATGAATATTCTTAACAGATTTAAAAATTACGGGGTAATGTATCCGTTTCAGACTTTTACCAAAGAGAGAAAAGTTGATTTTAAAGCTATACCTGTTCTGGTTGAAGGAAACACAACAGAATCATTAAATACACTGATACAGATTGCAGAATCCATTTCCGACAAAGTTTCGGTTATCAATTCAGAACAAAGAGCAATGCTCCATATAGCTGCTGTTTTTGCAAGCAACTTTGTCAATCACCTTTTTGTTACAGCAAAACAAATATTAAAGAATGTAGATATAAACTTTGATATACTTTATCCTTTAATTTTAGAAACTGCAAAAAAAGCAACAGAGATTGACCCCGAAAAAGCCCAAACAGGACCTGCTGTCAGAAATGACACAAAAATACTGAAACAACATACAGAGATACTGAACAACATTGTTAATGATGAAAAATTAGCCGATCTGTACAAATTACTATCAGAACGAATCTTATCACAATCAAAACAGAATTAACCCAGTAACAAAATTCATAAATGAGTAACTTTAAAGAAGACCTTAAGAAAGTAAAAGCATTTGTATTTGACATCGACGGAGTACTGTCAGCACAGGTATTAAGTATTAATGCCAACGGAGACCCGATGAGGACTGCAAACATAAAGGACGGTTTTGCTCTGCATATGGCTGTTAAAGCAGGATACCCCATTGCCATAATAACCGGTGGCGATTGTCAGAATATTGTAAAAAGATACAATAAATTAGGCATCACCGATATCTATATGGGATCATTCAATAAGCTGGAAAGATTCAGGGAATGGATATCGAAATACGATATAACTCCCGATGAAATAATGTATATGGGAGATGATTTGCCCGATTATCCTGTAATGGAAGTAGTAGGTGTTCCTGTTGCTCCTGCCGATGCCGCAGAAGAAATTAAATCGCTTTGCAAATACATTTCTGACAAAAACGGAGGAGAAGGATGTGTCAGAGATGTGATTGAACAGGTATTAAGGGTGCAAGGCAAATGGTCTGTAGAACATAAATGGTAATTTTTACAATTTATCACTATATTTATAAAAGTACATCTTCAATATTACAAAATGGCTTATTTAAAACTCGTCAGGTATAAGAATCTTATCATAATTGCTTTACTTCAAATCCTTTTAAGGTATGGTTTAATAATCCCTGTTTTACACAAATACGGAATTGAACCGGCATTGTCTACATTAAATTTCATTTTACTAGTTGTGTCAACAGTTTTACTTGCGGCCTCGGGATATGTTATTAATGATTATTTTGATATCAGAACAGACAGAATAAACAAACCTGACAATGTAATAGTAGGAAAAAAAATTAAACGAAGGGTTGTTCTTCTTCTGCACGTATTACTCTCTTTTACCGGAGTTTTCATAGGACTTTACCTTGCATATATTACACGAAAAGAAAATTATGTACTGATGTACATTATTGTTCCTGCTATTCTGTGGTCATACTCTACAACTTTCAAAAAACAGGTATTAATCGGAAATCTGGCAATTGCTTTTCTTACGGCGATAGTGCCTTACCTTGTAGTTTCGCTTGAGTTTGCCGCCTTACAGAGAGAAATGGGCAGAGAAATTATTTACAGTCCCGCTTGTTCTCTTGCCTGGTTCTGGACTACCGGTTTTGCTTTTTTCGCATTTATCACAACTTTAACCAGAGAAATCATAAAAGACATACAGGATATTCCAGGCGACAAAGCCATTGGCTGTAAAACGCTGCCCATTGAAATTGGCATACCTTATTCAAAAACAATAGTAATTATTTTATCCCTTGGCTCTGTTATAGCAGTATGGCTGCTTTATTTTTTAATGAACGATTTACGCAACATTCCATACTCAGGAATTTACCTGGCTGTTTTTATAACTATACCTTATTTATACCTTATTTATACAGTTATAAATGCCACGGAGCCCAAAGACTTTAAACGTGCAAGCTCTATCGGTAAATGGATAATATTTTTCGGGGTTCTTTTTATTGCTATGGCTGGATACAATTTCAGATAGAAACCAAAAACATAAAAATAAAAGCCGGCAAGGATTAATTCCATGCCGGCTTTGCTATGTTTTTAGTTCCGTGATTATTTCTTTAGAAATTTAGCTGTCCTGACTCCGCTTTCACTCTTAAGCGTTGCTATGTACATTCCTTTAGCAAGGCCGCTCACATTTACTGGCGCATTTGCATTTGTAATGGACTTTTGCATTACAGCTTGTCCATCTGATGTATATATAGTCAGCACTGATTCTTCATAAAGGTTGCTTATATAAACATAATCAACAGCAGGATTCGGATACAGATAGAAATCCCCGTTTGGATTATCCGGATCAATTGGTTTGTCAATGGCAATTACCGAATAATGATAAACCGATTTTAAATGCTTTACATAATCATTTACCGACGAATCCCAATAATAG
>JAADEM010000180.1 GCA_013153405.1 Chlorobiota bacterium | reverse complement strand
AATCTCTAAATTCACAAATGCTGATAATCAAGAGATTGCTTCGTCGTTTCTCCTCGCAATGACGTCGGGTTTATACTTTTTGGACATCCTCATAGCTCAGGAAGGAAGCTTGTCGAAAATGAAGATTATTACATGGATTCAAGGGGATTCAGGGTAATGACGGCAAAATATCATAAAGATCGTGGATATTGCTGTGGAAGCGGTTGCCGGCATTGTCCGTATTTTCCTGAGCCTACGAAAGGTAATACTACACTAAAGGAATTTTAGAACATCAGAAAAATGAAATATAAAAAAGAAGATTTGCGTATAGTTTTTATGGGAACTCCCGATTTTGCCGTCGAGAGCTTAAAAATACTTGTTGAAAATGGTTTTAATATTGCAGGAGTTATTACTTCTCCCGATAAACCTGCGGGAAGGGGGCAAAAGATAAAGAAGTCACCTGTAAAGTTGTATGCAGAAAAGGCACAGTTAAAAGTGTTGCAGCCAGTAAATCTGAAAGATCCGGAATTTCTGGAAGAGTTACGTTCTCTTAATGCCGGTTTGCAGGTTGTTGTGGCTTTTAGAATGTTACCTGAGGTTGTATGGAATATGCCGCCCTTGGGAACATTCAATCTTCATGCATCACTTCTTCCCCAATACAGAGGAGCAGCTCCTATTAATTGGGCCGTGATGAACGGTGAAAAGGAAACCGGAGTAACAACTTTCTTTTTGCGTCATGAGATAGACACAGGAAATATTATACTTCAGGAGAAAATTGAGATAGGTCCTGATGATAATGCAGGAATTGTTCACGATAAACTTATGATACTGGGGGCTAAACTTGTTTTGAAAACAGTAAACCTTATTCTTGAGGATAAGGTTGAACCGGTGCCCCAGGATAAAATAGCAGGCGGGGAAGAACTTAAGCCGGCTCCAAAGATTTTTAAGGAAGACTGTCGTATTGATTGGTCCCGGCCCGCACAGGTTATTCATAATAAAATTAGGGGATTGTCACCATATCCGGCAGCCTGGAGCCGTATTGTTCTGAATACCGGAGAAAAGATTCAGGTTAAAATTTATGAGTCGGAGCTGATGAACTGTGACTCAGCCTTACCTGGTGTTGTAAATTCTGACGGCAGGCATTTTATCGAAGTTGGTACGGGTAATGGATGTGTGAGGATAAAAAGACTTCAGCTAGCCGGTAAAAAACAATTGCCGGTTCAGGACTTTCTTCGTGGTTTTGATATAAGTACCGTCACCGGTTTTGAATAATAATACAGCTTCTGAGTTTTACTTTAAATTAGATTGTTGTATTTTATTTCTTTTTATGCCTAAGGTATAGTTTTGTTCCCGGTTTTATATTCTCACTACCGTTAAGATTATTGAGTTTTAGTAGGCGTTTGAGTTTGATGCCGTATTTGTGAGAAATGCGCTGTAGGGTTTCTCCCTGTTTTACGATATGGTATTCATGCTGGCGGGCAGCCTTTCTTCTTTTAGGTTCAATATAAAGATGTCTGAATTTACTTATATCAGCATTCTCAGGAATATCGTTGTAATGATAAATTTCCCACGGGCGAAGGCCAAACTCTTCGGAAATACTTTCAAATGTGTCTCCGGGCTCAACATCGATGTATTTAACATTGTTATTGTATTTAACTTCATGTGAGGGATATGGATTTACCACAAAATTATCCGTATTGTCGGAATTCTCAGAATTTCCGGAATCTTCGGCAACAGTAGTGTTATTGTTGTCACTATAGTCGTATCTGACTTTACTTCCCTTTCTGTCGAGTTCATAAAGCTTGTAATCTTCTATGAGTTTAATTAAACGGTGAGCATATCGCGGATCTGTAGCATAACCTGCCTTTTTCAGTCCATGAGCCCATCCTTTGTAATCTGTTGGCTTTAGTTTAAACAGGCTGGCGTAGCGTTTTTTGTTTACTAAAAAGTTACTGTGATCAATATATGAGTCATATACTGTTTTATATTTTCTGAAGCATTCATTTCGTCTGTCGTCGTCGTAATATACCTTTTTACCTTTCCAGTCGTTGTGGCATTTTATACCGAAATGATTATTCGATTTTCTCGCAAGAGTACTGTTTCCTGCATTGGATTCGAGAAGAGCCTGGGCCATTGTAATACTTGCCGGTATACCTGTTCTTTTCATTTCTTTAATTGCCAGGTCTTTGTATTTGTTTATGTATTGTTCATATGTTAATCTTCCTGTAGGATTACTCCATGAAGGTAATGCAATGAAAATAAAAAATATTCCTGCGATAAATTGTTTCATTTCTTCTTTTTGAATGTTTCCCCTTTTTGACAAAGATAAAAAAATAGAGAATGTATTAATTAGATAGTATAAAACATTATTGTATTTTTGAAATAAATGACATATTAATTATGAAAAAGAAAGAGATATCATTATCGGTAGAAGTTTACGACGATAAGAATGAGATGACTGCAGATATGCAGAATCTTGTAGAGAAGGCCATTAGTGCCGGTAAAAATGCATATGCTCCTTATTCGGGATTCAGTGTAGGAGCTGCAGTATTGCTTGAAAACGGAGAGATTATTACCGGAAGTAACCAGGAAAATGCCGCATATCCTTCAGGCTTATGCGCCGAAAGGGTTGCAGTTTTTTATGCCAGTGCCAGATATCCGGATGTACCAATAAAACAATTGGCTGTTATTGCTATGAAAAACGGTGAGGTGGTTGATACTCCGGCTGCCCCATGTGGAGCATGTCGCCAGGTGCTTATTGAGTATGAAGATAAACAGGGCGAACCGTTATCTGTTATCCTGGCCGGTAAATATGAAACAATAAAACTGGAAAGATCCTCGGATTTACTTCCGTTTGCGTTCGGAAGCAAAGAGCTGACAGGTGAGTAACAACAGATGATTTCAAATACATGTTGTTTAGTGAACATTTTGCTTTTAGAGGTGGTTATTATTAAAAAATGATTTGATGGAAAATAAGTTAGAACACTACCTTCAGTTTGTTCCGGGAATACGATTCTGGATAATTGCAACCGGAGTTATTGTGGTTTTTGCTGCACTTAAAGCAGCAAGCCACTTGGTAAATATTGTTCTTGTTGCTGCATTCCTTACTGCGGTGAGTATGGCTCCCTTAAACTGGTTGAAAAAACATGGAGTAAATAAAACGCTTGCCAATATTATAGTTATCCTGACGGCTGTTTTGGTTATCGGTATTATTGGCCTTGTTATCGGGGCTTCAATCAACAGTTTTGCAGAAAAGATGCCGGTTTACGAAGATAAGTTTGTTACTATATGGGACAATACCGTTAAGTCATTATACGAAAAAGGATTTTTGGAAAATCAAATGACAATCAAAGAGGGGTTTAAATCAGGAAACCTTATTATGATTGCGGCTGCACCTGTTGCAAGTGGTTTTGGTACTGTGATTTCGGGTGGTTTTATAATATTTATTTTATTTGTTTTTATGATGTTTGAGTCCGATATGTTTATGCGGAAATTGCATTATATATCAAGAGGCTCGTCAAAGGATGCTGATATGATAGTTCATCAGCTCAGGAGCTATTTCGGCATAAAAACACTTACCAGTCTTACAACAGGAGTTCTGATAGGTTTGATGTTGTTTATTCTCGGGGTTGATTTTCCTGTGTTGTGGGGCTTTTTTGCGTTTATTCTGAATTACATACCTAGTATAGGTTCATTTATAGCAGCGATTCCGGCTGTTTTGATAGCTTTTATTATTCAGGGGCCTTTTATGGGCGCTGTTACACTGGTGGGATATCTTGTTATAAATACTATTATTGGGAATGTTATAGAACCACAACTGATGGGGAAGAATCTGGGACTTTCTCCTTTTGTTGTGTTTTTTTCAATGATTTTCTTTGGTTTTATTCTTGGACCAATCGGAATGCTTATAGCCACGCCTCTAACCATAATACTTAAAATGATTTTTGATAACCGGCCTGTTACACGTAATATAGGAATAATGCTGGGCGACGGCAGGGAAATACGCTCAGGAGGAATAAATAAACGTGATTTCTAGAAAACGGTTATTTTATTTCAAATCCTTTCTTGTAATTGGCAGGAGAATACCCTGTTATGGATTTAAATATACGGGAGAAATGATATCTGTCGGCAAAACCGGTAAGAGATGCAATTTCGTCAATAGTCATGTCGGAGTGATGAAGCATCATGCAGGCTTTGTCTATACGTCTTTTTTTTACAAATCTTTGAGGTGATATTCCGGTTTCTTCTCTGAACAATCGTGTAAAAGCATTGATTGCAAGGTTGGTTTTTGATGCAAGTACTTTGTTTGTAAGGTTGTTATCAATGTTCATTTCGATGTAGTGAAGCACATGCAAAATACGCGAGTCGCCTGATATAAGGTTCCATTGTTCCGAAGGTACCATTGTGAGCAGGTCGCTGATAAGTGAATGGATAACAAGACTTGTATAAAAATCAAACCTTTCAACTTCTTTTTTCAGATAGCTTGTGATATCGTTTAATTTACGTTTCAGGTTTGATGTAACATCGAATACGAAAATATTTGGTTCAATATAATCATATGGCATTCCGATATTAAAATGAGAAAACAAATGAAGAATGTAGCCTTTCTCAATAAGTCTTGTTTCATTCATTGAGTTATCAATTCTTCCCCCTTCAAGTACATATTCCCGCTTGTCGGTTAATGGTTTATTGATATATGTGGAAAAAGGGGTATTGGGCGAAATAAGAAAAATTTTATCCGGTTTTAGTTCATATGTTTTATCATTAAACGAAATATATCCACCCTTATTTGCATTCCAGTATATACGCCAGTATGGAAATGACATATCTGTGCTTTCCCAGTGTTTCAGCCACCAGTACCTGCAACATAATAATTGTACATTGTATCCTGAAAACATTTGTTGAACTGCAGAAGGATCCCCCTTTTCAGGTACGTGTATTATTTTTGTCATAATCAGGTGATGTTTAAAACAGATACAAATTTATAAAAATTGAACATTTAGTATTGTTTATAATGATGTTTTATTTGTTTTTACAGTAAATAGCAGTTAAAAGGACAGCTTCTGTATTTACAATGTTGGTTTTTTTCATTAAAAAAGGGATAAAAAATGAGTAGTGCTAAGGATATAATAATTGTATTTGACTGCGGAGCAACCAATGTTCGCACCGTAGCTATCGACACAAACGGGGTCATTCTGGCTTCAGAATCAATGACTAACAATACAAAACCCGATCCTGAATATAAAGGAGGATTGATTTGGGATGCTGAAGAGATTTGGGGTAAACTCTCTTCCACATGTAAAGTTGTTCTTTCAAAGATTGATAAAGAACGTATAGCAGGAGTTTCAATTACTACATTTGGTGTTGACGGTACTTTTGTCGATAAAAGTGGGGAAATGCTGTATCCGGTCATATCTTGGCAGTGCAACCGTACTTCTGATGTGATGGATAACATTGATAAATATTTGCCAGTTAAGGAACTTTATGCCGAAGCCGGTGTTTATCCACATGCATTTAATACTATAAATAAAGTTATTTGGCTTAAAGAGAACAGACCTGATGTGATTGATAATGCCGATAAGTTCCTTTTTATTCCATCTCTGTTTGTTCAGTTTCTGACGGGAGAAAAGGTAAATGATGTTACAATGATGGGGACGTCAATGCTTACCGATCAGAAAAACAGAAAATGGTCAGAAAAGATATTTAATAAGATTGATGTACCTGTTTCACTATTTGAACCGGTTAGGGAAGCGGGAGAGGAGGCAGGTGTTGTATCTGCCGGTGGAAGTGAAGCAACAGGTATTCCTATGGGAGTTCCGGTTTTTCTTGCCGGTCATGACACACAGTTTGCTATTTTCGGTTCTGGTGCCGAGTTGAATCAGCCGGTGCTTAGTTCTGGAACATGGGAAATATTAATGGTCAGAAGTGCAGGATTCTCATCAACGGCCAATCAATTGAACGCAGGATTAACCAACGAACTAGATGCTAAACCCGGAATCTTTAATATAGGGCAGAACTGGTTGAGCTCAGGAGTTCTGGAATGGTTTTCATCTAATTTTTATCCCGAACTAAAAGGAGACAAACTTTATGAAAAAATGATATCCGATGCAATGGCCGTTCCTCCGGGATGTAATGGAGTAAAGGCAGATGTATTGTTTTTAAAAGATAATGTTCATCCTGACGGAGGTGCAATAAGAGGATTAACACTGAATACTACACGAGGAGAAATTTACCGGGCATTGCTCGAAAGTTTATCATTTCGCCTGAGAGATGCGATGGAAACCATTGAAGATGCAGGGGGCTTTACTACCGAAAAAATTATTGTAGTTGGCGGAGGTTCTAAAAACGCATTCTGGAATCAACTCAGGGCAGATGTTTGCGGTAAACCGGTTCAGACAATAGAACAGAAAGAGACTACAGTTCTTGGAGCTGCCCTGTTTGCTATGGCTGGTGCCGGACTTTTCCGTTCTCCTGAGGAGGCCAGGAAAAATATAGACTATAAACCTAATATAATTGAGCCATCAAAAGATGTTTCTTTTTACAGGTAATTAAAAAATGTAATATCTGTATCGTATTTTGCCGAAACTTTGAATTTCTGATTCAGAAATAACCCGGTTTCTGTAGTATGCAATATTATACGGCTAACATTGATTTTGAGATATTACAGACAAAAAAAGCGGAACCCGTAATGAGTACCGCTTTTTTTGTTCTATTTGTTTATCCCGACTTATGTAAGCTATTTATCTGTTTAATACCAGTCAGCCAAGCGGACTGAGACACCTTGAGTCAGGATGATCCGGAAATACATCATTTGGTTATTTGTCAAGACAGATGTAGTTCTTTGTTTTATTGAATGCATTTAGGACTATTGACTGTTTCTTAATGCACAATTAGGTTTTATTTAGGGTTGATTTCCAAAAGTTCAACTTCAAATATCAAAGTTTCGTTAGGTCCAATTTTCGGTTCTGAACCACGTTTCCCGTAAGCAAGATCAGCAGGGATATATAGTTTCCATTTAGAACCAACAGGCATCATTTGCAAAGCTTCTGTCCAACCTTTAATTACTCCGTTTACATTAAATACGGCTGGTTTTCCTCTGTCGTATGAGCTGTCGAACTGTGTTCCGTCAATCAGAGTGCCTTTGTAATGACATTTTACTTTATCGGTAAGTTTTGGTTTAGGACCATTACCTTCTTTTAAAATTTCATATTGTAATCCTGATTCTGTTTCAATAACACCTTCTTTCTTTTTGTTTTCTTCAAGGAACTTTTTGCCTTTTTCAAGATTTGCTTTGGCAATTTCATTCAGGTGTGCATTTTTTCTTTCTTTAATTTCCTGATACTTTTTACGCAGATAGGTATCAGCAGTCATTTCTGTGAAATAAGACTTTCCGTATGCAAGTTCGTTCAGGAATGCAGTTTTATAAACTTTAGTGTCAATTGTGTCAAACTGCCCCTGAAGCATTTTTCTGAACTGATCGTTCATTTCAACTCCTGAATAAAGTTTAGCCAATTTGACAAGCTGAGCAGAATCAAGTTTGTATGGACCCTGTTCTGACTGGCGTTTAACATTTTTGGCTCCAAAGAATCCAAGAGCATAAGATACACTGTCAATTTCATTTTTCAACTCATAGTCACCTGTATTAGGTATTTTGTTGCATGATGTAAATGCAACTGCCAACAGTAATACAAATGCTGTGCTTTTAAATAGTTTCATAATGTTTAAATTTTAGTTTATTGTTGGATGTTAAAGAATTTCGAGTAATTCAACATCGAAAATGAGGGTGCTGTGTGGTGCTATTGTTTGTCCGGCTCCTCTTTCGCCATATGCAAGTTCTGACGGGATATAGAGGCGCCATTTTGAGCCTGTGGGCATCATTTGCAAGGCTTCCACCCAGCCCTGAATTACACCATTGACCGGAAATACAGCCGGTTCACCACGTTCAACCGAGCTGTCGAAAACGGTTCCGTCAATCAACGTACCGTGGTAATGACATTTTACCTGGTCTGTGGCTTTTGGTTTAGGTCCGTTACCCTCTTTAAGTATTTCGTACTGTAATCCGCTTTCAAGCTCGGTTACTGTATCTTTCTTTGCATTGTTGGCGAGAAACTCTTTTCCGGCTTCAATATTGGCACTGTATTGCTTGTTTTGCAATGTTGTAAAATATTCCTGAAGAAGCATGTTCGCTTCCTGTGTAGTCATCTTTGTCTTTTCACCTTGCATTGAGGCAGTAAGTCCTTTTACGAATTCGTCCAAATCAAGGGATTCAACTCCCGAAGACTTTAGGTTTGATGCTATATTCATTCCTAAAGCATAGCTAATTTCTTTCATGTTATATTTTTATCGTTTAATACAGATAGCGAAAATACACTTAATCTTTGGGAAATTAAAATGCCAAAGGTTAAAGGCATGTTAAACTTTAGAGGCTCTCAGCATTTCTCTTTTATGCGGAGGACCGGGCAGGCGTTCTACCCTGAAACCGACATCCTGCATTGCTCTTCGTACTGCTCCTTTTGCCGAATATGTCGTAAGTATACCATTTTTATTCATAGAGTTATATATTTTTCTAAAGATGCCTGTACTCCACATTTCTGGTTGAACATCAGGGCCGAAAGCATCGAAATATACAAGGTCATACTTATGCGTAAAGCTGAATGTCAGCAAGTCGGCTTCGATTTTTAACAGTTTAAAACCGGGAATTATCTCAGATTCAGTATTCCATTTGCAGCTGTGAATATCGTCAAACAGATTTTTTTCTTCAGGGGTAGTGTTTTCAGATATTTGCAATTGTTTTTCAATTTCAGTGTTCAGAGGATATTTTTCAATCGAATGGTATTCTATTTTGTGATTTCCTTTATATAAAGCAGTAAGCAGAGCATTAAGTCCTGTACCGAAACCAATCTCTAGTATTCGTATGTTTTCTTTGTTTAAATGTTTTAAGCCACTGTTTATAAACACATGAATTGATTCGGTTTTTGCTCCGTATACCGAATGATAATGCTCGTTCAGTTCAGGAACAAAAAGAGTATGCGAACCATCTTCCGATAACTTAAGTTCAATATCTCTTCCTGATTTAAGCCTGTGTTTCATGTGCACATATTTTAGGTTTCTCAACGATTGTTCCGGTTTTATGGTAAAATTACTTAAATGCAGTAGGTATTCACAAAAAAGATATGAAACGGAAGTATACAGAAAAATTAAAACAGATTATTTGTTTTCGTCAGCCTGTTTTGAGTATTTTTTCATGTAATACCTGTGCATCATCCAGGCTTCAAATTTATTAATGCTTTTGGCTCCGCCAAGGAATTCAGCTTCGATAAACGCTTTGCATGCTTTTTCCAGTACCTGACAAACAACAAAAGCTTCGTCTATGTCCCTGCCGATGCAGACTGCTCCATGATTTGCCATTAGTGCAGCATTCCTGCCTTTTAATGCTTTAAGTGTTTTAGTAACAATTTTTTTTGTCGAAGGCAGAGCATAATCAGCTACCCGTACTGTCGGGCCTATGATTTGTGCCATATCATCTAAAATGGGAGGAACCTCCCGGCGAGCTGCAGCAACTGTGGAGGCATTCATCTGGTGAGTATGAATTACTGCATTAATTTCTCTGCGTACTTTGTATATCTCACCATGAAGCTTAAGTTCCGATGATGGTTTTATGTTGCCTTCGTATTTGTAGTTGTGATAGTTTACAATTACTATATCATCTTCATTAAGATCTTCGTATTTTCTTCCGCTGGGTGTAATAGCCATGAATGTATCATCAATCTTGATGCTAACATTACCCCATGTTCTGGAGACCAGACCTTCTTCTACAAGCCGCAATCCTGCAGCAATGACCTGCCTACGTATTTCCGATATCTTTTCCTTATCCATAAGATTTTTGTCAGTGGTAATTTTTTTACAAAACTAATATATTCTTAATCGTTTTTCGATTGCTTTGATATATGTTTTTTCTGATTATTGGAAATGTTTTTGAATGAATGGTAAGCTTATTGTATATATTCCTGTTGTAAAGGGGAAGAATTCAAGGTGTCTTTGTGTTAATGGATTTGTAATCGGATCTATAGTGGGTAAGTTATCAGTTTTTGAAGATGTTATTGCTGCAGCTCCGGATATTT
>JAADEM010000030.1 GCA_013153405.1 Chlorobiota bacterium | reverse complement strand
GGGGGCTCAGCCGTACTATGTTATCACAGATACCGATGGAAATACGATCAACAAACCGATTGCTTACGAATCCGATATTAACAGATACAAAGCATGGCTTTTAGCCGGACTTGAAGAATTCAGAGAAAAATAGATATAACCGGTTCCTCATAGGATGACTTCGAGCCATCCTATGAGGAATAATATGCTATAAAGGTTTAGCTTTTGTGATTTTTATAAGTATTAGAATACTTAAATCACTTAATGCGGATTGTTTTTTTAAAGAATGGCAGAATAAACTTATACAACAGTTTAACAGAATAAACATTAAAACATATTCTTCAAAAGGATTTTCAATTATTAAAACGGTTAGAAGATGATTAAAAGTGCGAAACAGTTAGAAAAAACATTTAGCAAAACAACAGAAAGCAAAAATAATAATCTGGTTCCTGTTATTATTCATGATTTAAGAACACCTATTAATTCTATAATTAGTTTCTCATCATTAGTAAAAGAATTATTTCAACAAAATGACTTTGATAAAGAGGAGATTATAAACTATCTGAATTTTATAATAAAACAAGCCGAAAATGTAAATCAACAAATATTAAGCCTTTCTGAATGGAATTTCAGCTTTGAAAAGAATATATCTCATAAACAAAGAACGAATATCAAAAAACTGATTCTTCAACAAATAGAAATAAACAAAGAAATAGCAAAAGAAAAAGGTATAACTTTCACTACCAGGTTTCAATGTATCGGCGACGAGGTGATTTCAAATAAAAAAGCAATTGATATTGTTTTGCGAAACTTAATCAGCAATGCCATAAAGTTTTCTAAAAACAATGGTACTATCGAGATTGCAGCAGAAGGAGAAAACAAAAAGATAGTAATTAGCGTGAAAGACTATGGCATTGGGCTTTCAAAAAACAACACCGAAAGAATTTTTAAAAGCCGGTTATTACCCGAGCAGGGAACAGCCAATGAAATCGGTTTGGGTATTGGACTGAAACTTTGCAAGCAAATTATAGAATCTCTCGGAGAAAAGATTTGGGTCGACAGCAGTGAAAATAACTGGACAAAATTCTATTTCACAATTCCGCGGGAATATTGACAATGTAGCTTTTTATCAACCAGAATTACAAACTCCATTTATACATCTGAAGCTATGAAATAACTAATTACCACACTGGCATTCCTGAGGATGTCTAAAAGTCTTTATTCCGAAAGGAGTGAAGCCTGCCTGCCGTAACACGGCGCAGACCGGGAATCTCGTAAAGCTTTTACACTGATTCACTGCAGATTACCTGCCAGACTATGTTAATCAGGCGGGCTTCGTCGTTCCTCCTCGCAATGACGTCAGGTTTATACTTCTTGGACATTCTCAGGCAAGGATTTATTAATAATGATGAGATTGCCAGACAACACTGGTCAGGGCAGTTTTTTTGCTCCCTGCCATCACTATGAAGCCGGTATTCCGTCATATTCTAATTATGCCTCTGAATTGGGAAAGGAATGAATCGTTGAAATGACAATAGATTCATACGATTCTGTTCAGTACCTGTTTCTATGAACATGCAAACAGAGTGTAGATCTTTATTTCCTAATTAAGCTTATAAAGAATCATTAACAAGTCTGATTTCTGTAGCCGTCGGAAAGTTCTCAGGAACAGGCCATGTTGTTTTGCCTGTGGCAAGCCATTCGGTAACTCTTATCAATGTTGTCTGAAATCCGACACAACGATAAGTTACAGGATAAATGTCATCTTGCCAAAGATGTCCCATACTGGAATTATAAACTCTTCCCTTGCCATACTTCACCACCCACTCCACCGGCCAGTTGATTCCTGTTTCGTCATCGGTAGCATATGACAATACGGTAAGATTTTTTGCCGGACCGCGTGCAAATTTATACAGCTCCATATCGGGTGTTTTCCATTTTTTCGGGAAACCTCTGTTTATAGGATGATCGGTAATAATATTAATTACCTCATCGTTTCGAGGTCCGTGATAAGTTTTTCGTCCTTCGCCTATAGGTATGGTCTTTATTTTACCGTCATCTGTTACCTGCAATGCCACGCCCTCGTCCGGCTTTCTCCAGCCCAAACCTATCATCAGATTATATTCCGGCCAGTTGGCATAAGCATTGTTTGCGGAGTGAAGAATAAACAACCCGCCACCTGAACTGACATAATCCTCAAGCTCTTTCTGAACTCTGCGTGGCCATTTTATTTTTTTATTGAAAATATTGTTCGTGTTCTGTATTACTACATCGTATCTGTCGAATTGCGGCTCCCAGGTTTCCCATTCTTTTGCACCAGACTCTGACGGCGCAGTAGAAACCGAAACACTAAACATTCCGGCATTTTTAAGAATATGCTTTACCACTTTTGTGGTTTGACGCCAGTTATGATTACTGTAACCATCCACTATCAGAACTTTTATTTTTTTACTGTTATTTTCTTTCTGAGCAGATAGAACGTTCACAAAGAAAACCGAAATAACAAGCAAAAAATATTTATATATGAATGTGTGCCTCAAAGTGTTATATGATTAGGTCAAACTTACTTATAAATGCCCTTGTCTCAGGGATTATCATCTTCAGATTGTAATTTATGAAGAGGATGTCCCAAAAGTCGTCATTCCGAGAATTCACCACAAATTTTTGTGGCATAATGAGTATCGGAATACCGGCGTCATCGCGATAAGCGGGAGCGGTGAAGCGATCTCAACCGCTTTAAGATTGCTTCACCGTTTCTCCTCGCAATGACGCCTGTTTTTTACTTTTAGGACATCCTCTGTGATATCTAAAGAACTAACCGCATTGACTCGTTGAAAGCAATTTGGTTAATCTAAAAAAATCAATCATTAAGCTTACCGAAATCTTTATCGGTTATTTCCCTGAACTCTTCAAGAGAGGCAGTATCACCTACCTCAACCATAAGATCTTTAAGTTTAGCCTGCATATCTTTAGCCACATCGGCATAAGCGGGATCATTGAAAACATTGTTAAGCTCGTGTGGATCTTTTTCCAGATCATAAAGCTCCCATACATCAATATTATAGTAGAAATGGGCTATTTTATACCTTCTGGTTCTCATGCCGTAATGAGGTTGAACATGATGCCAGAAAGGCCATTCATAATAGTGGAAATAAACTGCATCCTGTCCTTTTGCGTCTCTGTTTACAGTAATAAGATCTTTAAAGCTGTGTCCCTGTACCTCTTCTGGGATTTTTATACCTGCAAAGTCAAGAAATGTAGGTGCAAAGTCAACATTTGATATCAGATGCTGGTCTGTTTGACCGGCTTTAAGCTTCGCCGGATATCTCATCAGGAACGGCATACGAAATGATTCTTCGTAAATAAAACGCTTATCAAAGAAACCGTGATCACCAAGATAGAATCCCTGGTCACCGGTATATACAACAATAGTATTTTCTGAAAGACCATTTTTATCAAGAAAATCCAATACCCGTCCCACATTATCATCCACTGACTTAACACATGCTAGATAGTCTTTAATGAAACGCTGATATTTCCACTTACGTGCCTCTTCAATGGTTTTGCATCCGGGAGGCATCCACGCTTCACCTGGCTTGTTTCCATAGCTGTACCATTTTGCAAGTTCTTTGCCTTTAAGGCCCGGAGGCGGAGTCAGTTTCATATCTTTGTGATTGAAGTAATCCATCGTCATCCATGTATCACCTGCTGTTTTTTCACGTGTTTTGTAATCATCGTTAAATGTTTCAGGATACGGTAATTCTGCATCAGGATACATGTTTTTGTAGTAAGCTCTTGTTGTATCGGGGAACCAGTTACGGTGCGGTGCTTTGTAGTGCAACAACAATAGAAACGGTTTACCGGAATCTCGCACACGATCCATCCAGGCAAGAGCAGTATCCGTTGTAATATTGGTTGCGTAACCGCTGATAGTAACATTTTTTCCGTTATAATCATATAAAGGATTGTAATAGTATCCCTGTTGTCCCGGATTGTTGTGATACATGTAAAAGTCGAATCCGCGGGGATTTGTGCCAAGGTGCCATTTACCAACCATAGCTGTTGTATAGCCTTGTCTTTGAAACTCCTCAGGGAATGTCCACTGATTAGGATTAAAATGGCCTCCGTGTTCATTTTTATAGTAGCCGTTTTTATGACTGTATTTACCCGAAATAATTATCGCACGGCTTGGTCCACAGATAGCATTGGCACAGTAAACATTATCGAAACGTATACCTTCATTGGCAATACGATCGATATTAGGAGTAGTAAAGTAGTCTGCATAGAACTTATTGTATGCAGTAATAGCCTGAGTGGTATGGTCATCACTCATAATGTAAATAATGTTAGGACGATTGTCCTTTTTCTTTTCTGCTTTTTTTCCACTATCGCATGATGAAAACATCAATGTCACAACAACAGCAGTTAAAGCCAAATTAAAAATTTTCATTTTTCCTGTATTTAAATATTATGTCCTGTAATATTATTTGTTGACAGTAAGTTTACCTTTAAGCAAATCATCATCAATAGACGACGGTCCTACCATTACGGTAAAGGTACCTGGTTCTACTACATATTTCATATCCAGATTGTAAAATGCAAGTGCATCAAAAGGCACATTAAATTCAACTGTTTTTGTCTCACCTTTTTTAAGATGTATCCTTTTATAATCTTTAAGCTCTTTTACAGGCCGTGTCACCGATGAATAATCATCCCTGATATAAAGCTGAACAATTTCGTCACCATCCATATCTCCTGAGTTTGTTACATCTACTGATACTTTAAATGATTTATCACCGATATTTGCCTTCTCCTGAACTTTAAGATTCGAGTATTCATATGTAGTATAACTCATGCCGTAACCAAAGTACCACAACGGCTTACTTGGCATGTCAATATACGGATGGAAAAACGAAGACGGTTTATGATTATAGAAATAATTTATCTGTGCCGAACTGTAAGGAATTGAGATTGTCAGTTTTCCCGAAGGATTAACATCTCCTTTAATAACCTCGGCAATAGCCTGACCACCGAAAGCTCCGGGCTCCCATGCCTCAATCACAGCAGGAATATTTTCCTTTATCCATTTCTCGCCAAGCGGACGTCCGTTTACCAAAACCACTACCACATTTTTATTTTTCTCATAAATACCTTTAAGAAGTTTCATCTGATTACCCTGAAGTGTAATATTTGCACGGTCGATATTCTCTCCGCAGTTTTTCTCCTTACTGTCGAAACGTAACGAATTAGAACCAACCACAACCACAACGGCATCATATGCTCCGGCTTTGGCAATAGGTTCTTTTAGTTTTGAGTCGTCAGGGTTTCGCAAGCTTTCACCGCTGTTTATAAAATCAACTTTAGCATCGGTAAATACCTGTTTTATTCCTTCATATACAGTTGTAATATTTTCTTCCGGTTGTTTCAGAGCCCAATCCCCCATAATGCGATCATTATTTGCATTCGGACCGGTAACAAGAATACTTTTCTTTCCTTTTAACGGAAGCAGTCCGTCGTTCTTTAAAAGGATTATAGCTTCCCGGGCAGCCTTAAGTGCAGTTGCCTGATGCTCTTTTGAAAACAGTATCTTTTTTGCTTTATTTTCATCAGCATACGGTTTTTCAAACAAGCCCAGCATGAATTTTGCTTTCAGAATCTTACTTACTGCACGGTCCACGTCAGCCTCGGGCACTTTACCCTCTTTCACCATTTTAGCAAGAGGTTCCAGAAAACCGGGGCCGTGCATATGCATATCCATTCCAGCTTCAACCGATATTCTGATTGCCTCCTCAGGTGTTTCGGCAGCATGATGAAGAGTGTGTATACGTTCAATATCCATCCAGTCGGAAACAACAAAACCTTTAAATCCCCACTCATCACGAAGAATATTTGTCAGCAACCACTTATTACCATGAGCAGGAACACCTGATACTTCATTGTGTGAAGCCATCAGGGTATAAACACCTGCTTCAATCTGTGCTTTGTAAGGAGGAAACCATATCTCCCGCAACTGACGTTCAGAAACGTCGATAGGCGCTGCATTGGTACCGTTAAACGGCTCACCTCCGCCCACAAAATGTTTGGCACACGCCAGAATATTATCAGGACCGAAGTTACCCTGATAACCTTTTGTGAAAGCAACACCCATTCTGCTAATAAGGAAAGGGTCTTCGCCAAATGTTTCTCCGGTACGTCCCCAGCGCGGATCACGAGCTACCTCAACATTGGGTGAAAATGTCCAGTGCATGCCTGTGGCACGAACCTCTTTAGCTGTTTCTTTTGCCACTTCGTAAAGCAAAGAATCGTCCCATGTACTTGACAGAGACAACTGGGTGGGATAAACTGTTGCACCCCATATGTGTGCCTGTCCGTGAATTGCATCAATTCCGATAATTAAAGGAACCTTAAGGCGCGATTCCATTGCCAGTTTCTGCAACTCATTTGCTTCTTTGACATCTTTAACATGCAGAAATGATCCTATCTCTCCTTTTCTTACCATCTCACGCAGATCATCAGCACTAAGTCCGGGATACATACCGTACTGGTCATTTCCTTTATTAAGATTTTTATACATTGCCTTAGTCTTTTCAATGTGCTTTATGGCAACATATTGGCACATCTGGCCTATTTTCTCTTCAAGGGTCATCCGCGACATAAGATCTTCAACCCTGTTCTCAACAGGCTGCCCGGGATCCAGATATACAGGATTCTTATCATCTCCGTTTCCGGGTGTTGAACATCCCGCCATTACGGCAACCACAAAAATCATCAATAGATTGTAATACTTTAATTTCATCTGTCAATTATTTTTTATTCATACTCACTTTTTAAACAGGCACACAACTGTTATCAAAACGTGAAGATATAATATATTTTAATCTTCTGAAAATTGAAGAATCGGCTTCCGGAATACGGCAATCGTTAAAACGAGTGATTTACAATACTATCCTTCAACAATAACGCTATTTGTACTATATCATCACTTCCGGCATCATGTTCCTCATTTTATTTTTACATAAATAAATACAGCATGAAAAGTTGTATCGTAATATTGTAGCACTGCTATCCAAGAGTAACTTGTTTTACTTTCCCTATCAGCCACTTACCCTAAAAAACATCACTTTCATAAAAAAAAACATCATTAACTTTATTTACTGCATTAAATGTCATAGATTTATTTTTTAAACTTTATTAACAGTCATATGTGCCGGTTGAAAAGTTGTATCGTACTTATTGTAGCACTGCTATTCAACAGTAACTTGTTTTCCCAGATTGATTTCGGAAATCTGTCGGAAGAGCAGATATATCGTAAAGGAAACAAATACAACACCTGGTCGGTAACTGTTGGCTTCGGCCCTGTCATTTACTACACAGATGTTATCGATTACACCATTTTCCCAAAAAGCAACTGGAAATTCGGGCCGTCAATAATGATAAGCAAACAATTTAATCGTCCCTGGGGACTTGACGCTCAGTTTATTACTGCTGACATGTACGGTCAGAAAAACCTTCGTTATTTCGAAGGCAGTTTTATGGAAGCAACCATAAACCTTACCTTCTCAATAAACCAGTTTGCAGCATTCGGTCCCATTGCCGACAAATGGGATTTTTATGGTAAAATTGGCCTCGGTGCTGTATTTTTCCGTAGCAGACAACACGCACTCTACGATCAGGATTATTACAACGACGACGGCACTGTTGAACATATCAGTAAAGATGACATCCTGAGGGTGAAGCATGTTTACGACTTTGTATCGTACCCGCAGCCTGAAGGCTGGCAGGACAACGACTACCTTGTCATTGGCTACGATCGTATTACAGACCCCGAAAAAAAGGAAAACAGAAAAGCCGAAATTGTTCTGCCAGTCGGATTCGGTGTTAAATACAGACTAAGCAAAAGTTTCGATTTCGGTGTTGAAATAATGATGCACAGTATGGCTGCCGATAACCTCGATGTAAACATGACCGGAGCCGATAACGATGCCTATATGTACACTTCGTTGAATGTTACATACAAAATAGGAAAAAAGAACAAACGTCATCCTGTATGGACATACAAAGACTTTAACATTGCCTACAAACAAAAACGGGAGTTTGATCCGCTGGCTCAAAAACTCGATTCACTCAAACAACAGCTTGATTCCCTTGCTGCAAACGATTCTGTAAAAACCGACACAACACATATCTACACGGAAACAATAGTTTACGAAGAAGGTGTCTCGGCTTCTGTATTTTTCGATTTCGACAAATACAACATAACACGACGTTCACATAAAGAGCTGGCCAAAGTAGCCCGGGCAATGGAAAAAGATACTACTATCAGAATACGTATCGTAGGCTATTGCGATACTCGCGGCTCTGATGATTATAACTATAAACTAAGCCTACGCAGATGCAATGCCGTGCTTGATGTACTTGTCCACGACTACGGAATAAGCAAAAACAGGTTTCGGATAGATCCCAGAGGAGAGAAAGACCTGCTGTCAGATACAAATAAGCTCAGACCTCGCGGATTGCATATGGTAAACAGGAGAGTAGACCTATTTATGATAAAGGAATGAAAAGAACAACGCCCTCACTCAAATCTCTTTTGTTCCTTCTCTTTGTCCTTTCTTCGGCTTCAGCATACGGACAAAGAGCAGACGACTTTGTCATTGAGGAGCATATGCGTTATTCTGCCGAGAAGAAGTTCAATTCATGGTCGGTAAGTGTAGGTTACGGACCTTTGATAATGTACACCGATATCACAAGCTATACTCTTTTCCCCGATGAGCACTGGGATTTCGCCCCGATGGTAAAAATCTCCAAATATCTTAATCCGGCATTTGCATTCGATTTTCAGTTTCTGGGTGGAAATATGTACGGCTCAAATGCGGGATACTATTTCGAAGGCGATATTCTTGATTACACGATAAGTCATGTTGGGATAATTAACCAGATGCTTGCAACTCCCGGACCAAGAAAAGATAAATGGAATTTTTTTTATAAAATAGGCTTCGGCGGCACAGCTTTCCGTTCAAAACTTCACTACTCATCAAACGATTCATTGGTGATGGAACGCGACTTCAGTGGCGACTCCCTTGATACCAGGTATGTAGTTCTGGGATATGATTTGTACAATCCCGATAAGAAAACCACACGCGAACACTCACTCGTTCTTCCGGTCGGTATAGGTGTGATGTACCGAATCAACCGAAGTTTCGACTTAGGAGTGGAGATGACAATGCGCTTCAGCTTATTTGACAAGTACGATAACATACTGGCAGGTTCAACAAACGACAGCTATTGGTATACAAACTTTAACATTTCATACAAAATAGGGAAAAAAGACAAGCGGCATAAACGATGGACCTACCGCGGTTACGATTTCAACATATTCGGTGCGAAGAAGAAATATCCGCTTGAAGATGAAGTGAAACAATTTGAAGATGACCTGAACAATTATGCCGCTAACAGACCGGTAAAAACCGATTCGGTAATCATTGTGCATAACCTTAAAAAAATATACGGGCCCGCTTATGTTTATTCAGTATTTTTCAGTACCGGAGGCACAAATGTTGATCGTGAAGACCTGGTTGCAATTGCCGAAGCTGCTATACAGCTTATGAAAAACAAAAACCTGAAAGTGGAAGTTATCGGATTCTCCGACGATACCGGTCCGGCCGACAAGAATATGGAGATAAGCCGTAAACGTGCCGAAGCTGTTAAAGATATACTTGTAAACGATCTCGGCATATCTGCCGAACGTATAACCGTTACAGCCAAAGGTGAAACCGAACTCCTCTCACCCACCGACAAACTCTCTCCACGAGGAATCGATATGGTAAACCGCAGAGTGGATATTGTTTTGAGGAAGTAAAATGCTCTTTTAAGAAGGAGTGTATATTCGGCCATTGTGGAGGAATATGTGTAACTTTAGAAAAATAATACAACAAAATTAAATGCAATTGGGTTTATTTTGCGTTAGGCAAAAGCAGGTGGATTTTGAAAATAAAAAACGAAAAAATATGGTCAACTATATATTTATATTTACTGAATGAACAAGAGTGGACAAGTAATATGTTAATTAAAATAAATGATGTTTAAGGCTTATTCTAATTTATAAAAGATGATTGATTTACAAAAGACTAAAATAGAATAAAATAACATTCTAGTTTTTCTCTAAATAACATA
>JAADEM010000125.1 GCA_013153405.1 Chlorobiota bacterium | reverse complement strand
TCATTGCGAGGAGGAACGACGAAGCAATCTGCTGTGAGTCAACACAAAAGCTTTATGAGATTCCTTCACTCCGTTCGGAATGACGACTTTTGGGACGTCCTCCTGTTTGAATTTAATATAGGTTTATGTTACATTTTAAAAACGCTTAGAAATTCATCGTCCACTTCTGCTTCTACAATACCTTCTGCGGTTAGTATGTCAAAGTATGCTTTAACCTTGTTTACAAGTTCTTCGCCCGACACGTAGTTAAAGTTTACACGGTCGAGGAAAAGGCGAACACGGTCTGGTGGCTGTCGCATCATATCGAAAGACAGGTTTGCAGCCTCATCGCGGTTTTCATTTACCCAGTCAATTGCTTTCTTTAGCTCCTCGAGGAAAACCTCTGTAATTTCAGGATAATTACGAACAAACTCTCCTTTTAATACTACTCCTGCATTGGGAAAGCTTCCGAAACCTGGGTTCTGTTCATTCCAGATTTTATTGTACGATATTATAGATATTTCTTCGCCTCTGTCCTGCATTATTTTTATTGCGTAACTTGCTTCCGGTTCACGCAGGATAACAGTATCAGCTGTACCTGTGATAAAATCGGCATAGATTTTTTCCGGACGTCCAAACGGTTCTCCGTATACAAAATTGAAATCATCAGGATTCAGTCCGCTTGCCTTTATAAGGTATTTGGTGATTTTTGCAGGCGGAGCTTCTTCGAAAAGCGGAGTGTGAATAGTTTTTCCTTTAAGGTCTTCAAAACTTTCGGCTTTATATCCTCGGGTAAGTATTACAAAGTTATCCCAGACAAACATTGCAGGAATTTTAACGTCGCTGTTTCGCAGTTTTGCCGAAGTGATAAGTGCCGAGAAGCTGATATCAGCTTTTCCGTTTGCTATCCAGGCAAGATGTTTTTCTGTTTCTTCCCATACTTTCAGCTCCTTAACTTTAACGGCTTTCCGTATCACATCAGATTGTAAAAGGCGCATAATAACCGGATAAGCCACGGGAGTAGCTGATTGTATTACAACTTCCGGTTTCTCGGCACCTCCGTCTTCGCCATCATCATCAGTTTTTATTTTATGAAAATAAATCCAGATCTCTTCCGGTCCCATATATTCGGTGTAATGTTCGAATCCCATTTCCGAGAGCATGTTTATCATAGGATACGGTTCAAATCTCTGAATAAGGATAAATCCGTCATCCTCTTCCACTTCGTATGCTTTTTTTATGATAATGTCAAACGGGTCTGTCATCATCATTCTTACATCAAGAACGTCGAAATTATGCCGGCGTTCCATCCAGTCTTCGGCAGGCTCCTCATTTTCTGGATTAAAAACAGAGACTCTGTATTCCCGGTTCTTTTCAACGTTGAATTTAAACCCAAGACCTTCAACAACCTTCAGTAATTCTGATGGATATTCCACCGAAATGAACACCATGTTTTCCTGAGGACCGAGTTTTGATACTTTTTCTATCAGTTCACTCATAGTGTCGGGATTGTAAATATAACGATCTGAACTTTCCTTCCAGGATATTTCTGTTCCTTTCAGTTCATCATCTTTTCCTCCGTCTTTTATGCATTCAGGCATACTGTTAAGCAGTTTTTCCTCAACTCCGAGATGTTTGTTTATGGTGTGAAGAATTTCACATAGAGAAAGTCCTGTAACCCTGGCTGCATCTTTAAACGACGCAAAACGTGCAAGAGTGTTGTAAAGAGCTGGGTTCTGCATTTTTTTGAATTTCGGAGACAACTTTACGAGAATATCCTTAAGTTCAGGATATTTATCAAGAGTCTCTTTTATGTTCGACTTAGCCAGAACTGGCATTGTATCTGGTGATACATCTTCTTTTTCTATTGCTGAGATAGCATTTACGGGGCAGACTTCAAGTGCCGAATGACATTCAATCTCCTCTTCATTTGTTTCAGGCTGTTTGAAAACAAATGCTTTGTTCTCGTCATTCATTGAGAAGTTATTGCCTGCAACTTCAACGCATGCGCGGCAGGAGATACACTCCTCGCTGACCGAATACTTTTTATGTTTCATGATTTTATTATTTAATTTATTATTATTTACTTTTTCAATTATTTCAGGAACATATTTTGCCTTTCTGTGTCTTTTGTACCAAACAAAAAATCCCGAAATCAGAATAAACAGAACAGCAAGTCCCGAGAGTGGAACTATCAGAATATAAAACGGTCCTATCAGTGCCTGATATATTCTTGCCGTGTGGACTTCAAGAGCCACATTCCACAAAGATATGGGAGATGCCTTTTTAACATTATCCGGCATCGGGGTGAAGGGAATTTCTGAAGTCAGATTTAGAGCTCCATAGTCGTAATCGAAGAAAACTTCCTGGCCCATAAAGTCATTTGTAAAGCCGGTAACTTTAAAATCACCAATTGGCGGACCTCCGGGCTCAGGTGGTATATAAGGTTGTTTTTTTATGTAATCCCATATGTATCCTGTCCTGGTATTCCAGATAAAAAGACCTTCGAACGAGCCTATAAGCCAGGTATCTTTACCTGTTTGTTTCATAACGTTTACACCCATTATACTGGCAGGTGGCTGATAAGGGAACATCTTCATCTCAGTTGAGAAATAATCATCTGAGTAAAAGAAGCCGTCCATTGTTGCCACGATAAACCGATTGTTCTCCTTATCGTAAGCTATACGTCGTAAAATATCAAACCATGGATTTGGTGTTGCAAGTTCGGTATGGGGAATTTTATCGACTCTTGAGTTTCCAATGATTGCAAGTAATGGGGGACGCAGGAACATTCCGGTTGATGTTGTTAAAATGAGCAGTAAAACTGTTGTCCATCCAATTTTGTTATGCCATTTAAGGTTCCAGATACTGTTTTTGTATATTTTGTAAATTTTTTTGTCTTTGCTTACCCGCGATTTCATACGGTAACCGTTAATAAATAAAATAACTCCGGTAACTGTCAGAAATATGAATATAAGGGCTGCGAAATCAACAATTATTTTTCCAATCTCTCCGTATATCTCACCACTGTGTATTACCCATAGTGTCTTAAATAAACCTATTTTGTTGTCATAATTTTCGGGAGGGGGAATGTTTATTTGTCTGAATGTTTTTAAATCGGTTGTTGTCAGCAGGAATGACCGGGTCATAACATACAGGGTCCCGTTCAGTTCCATTAAATCGGTTATGCGTTTTTCATTTACCGGCAGATTTACAAAAACCCATTTTTTTGTATTACGATCGTAATGGTACAGCCCAAAGAATGTTCCGGCAAGTATTTCACCTTTCTGAGTCATGAACATACTGCATATTTTCCTGTTATCGATTCCTTCGGGAAATCCTGCATTGAAATCTTTGAACGAACCAAATGTGGTGTCGGTGAGCCAAATTCCGATATTTCCGTATATAAGAACAGAATCGTTACTTATTCTCAGGGTGGATTTTACTGCAGCATCATTCCAGTTGTTGTATCTGTATTCATCAGGTAAGATGTTTCTGTTTACGTCAACAGACGAGAGCAGTTCCCTATGGTTGAGAACTATTCCCGAAAGAGCAAAAAGAACAATGAACAATGCAAATACAATGCTTATCCATTTATGATATTTTTTCAACCAGTCAATCATTTCTGTCTATTGTTTCAGTACGTTGTACCTTGTTAAATTTTCCACGGTTTGAGGATGTCCGTATAATCGGAACAGGCTCTGTATCCTCGCAATTGCTGAATGTTCCTACCTTTGGGTCGGCCTCAGGATTTGTCGAGTCTTTCTTTGAATGTGGTGAAAAATCACTAAATACAGCCACAAAAATAATCTTTATTTAGATTAATTATAGATATAGGGCTAAAAAATTGCCCGAAGACTAAAAAAATCTTCGGGCCATGAAAATCAGGATTGGTTAAATTAAGCTTCTTTTTTACCCATAAATGTTTTTACAAACAGATCGAGGAATACGATAACACCACCGAGTATCATCATTGTGTCAGGCAGAATCCTGAACCACATCCATCCTTTAACCACATCAAGAGCTTCGTGAATACGGGTATAGTAGTAACCCATTTCGGCAGCTATTCTGGTCTGTTCAAGGCCAATCATAATTGTTGGAAGAGCAAAAAGTAAAACTCCGATAGTAAGCAGCCAGAATCCTATGTTACTCCATTTTGTGTTCCATGTCCATCCGTTTGCCATTGCATTGGCTCTTGATGTCATGTACAGGAATGCAATAGAAATATATCCGAAAGCACCGAGAAGCGCAACATGTCCGTGCGGCATAATAAGATATGTACCATGCGAATAGTAAGAGATGGTTGGTGTATTTATTACCATTCCTAAGAATCCCGCACCTATCCAGTTAAGGGCTGCCGAACCGGCAATCCACATAAACGGAGTGCTGAATGCATTGTGTTTTCCCTCAGCTTTTTGTTCTCGTTGGTTTTTCCATGCTTCAACTATCATTAATGCTAGAGGAAGCGGTTCAAGTGCCGAGAATATACCACCTATGGCAATCCAGTATTCGTCAAGTCCCTGCCAGAAGTAATGGTGTCCTACACCGAGTGTTCCCGACATCATGATGAGAAACAGTTCGAAGAACATTGTACGTTCTGCGGTTTTTTGTGAAATTAGACCTAATGATACAGTCATAAATGCTATTACCCCTGCTGCAAACAGTTCAAATGTAAGCTCTACCCAGAGGTGAATTACCCACCAGCGGTAATAATCATCAACAGTGAAGTTTGGCATTACTTTGTGTATCGGCATCATACCTGCGATGTAGAGTGTGGCAATTGCAAATGCCGACCATATAATAGTACCTACTAATGGATTGTTTGTGGCTGACTTTTTGATAAGTGAAATAATCAGAAGGAACCAGAATACAAGACCCAAAACCAGGCCGATATCCCATACTCGACCAAGGTTGATTAGCTCCCGGCCCTCATTACCAAGCCAGAACCAGGTTTCACGCATCTGACCGGTTGCACCCATGTAAAGGCCAATGATAGCACCGACGGCAACAACTAGCAATGCAACCCATAGCACATCCACGAGCCAGGGGAATTTATGATCCTTTCCGGCTACCCACGGAGCAATAAGCAAGCCTCCGACTAACCATCCCACGGCTACCCATAAAATGGCAAGTTGTGTGTGTATTGATCGTATAACATTAAAAGGAAGTATACTTTGTGAGATAACAAAGTCCTGTGTTGGATCAGCGTAAAGGTGGGCAAGGTATGCACCAAGAAACAACTGAACCACGAAAAGCAGACTTACAATTGGTATATATTTCAGCAGTTTTTTCTGTGAACGGAACAGACTTGTAACCTTAAGTGCGGGTTCAAGTTTTTCGTTCTCATCTTTTTTAAACAGATACTCGTACGACAGAAAAATAACAACAATTGTGAGTGTCCACAGCAACAGGAATTCCCACAATGAAACAATGTGGCTGTTGTATGATACGTCCTGGTCTACAAGTGGTTCGTGAGGCCAGTTGTTTGACCAGGTTCGGGCAGGTGCACCTTCTTCATCAGCATATTTTTTGTTCGCATCAGGCCGTATTGATGAAGCCACAAGCTGCGACCAATCAACAAACGCAGCAATTTTTTCAGCTTCTTCAGGGCGAATAACCCCGCCGGGGAATGCCCGTGATTTATCTCCCTCAACGAGCATCTTTTTTAGTTGTTTAACATTCTCTTTGAATGCTGCAGCTGAGGCTTCGGTGTAAACAGTACCGGTTTCAAGCAACTTTGTTTGCTCTCTGAAATCTTTTTTTACACGCTCTTTAACAGCCCCAAGTTCTTCGGCTGACAAAAGATCTTTTGTTTTGCCGTACATTTCTTTGCCATAGTAATCGTACAGGAACTCGGCACGATGGTGGAAAAAGTCGGTTGTGAAATCGGGACCCATATATGCTCCCATTCCCAGCAGTGTACCCCAGTCCATAAGGTCGAATTCCTGAAAATATCCTTTACCTTCGGTAACATCATCGTAAGTGTACAGAACTTCTCCTGTTACTGATTTTACCTCCTTGGGTATAGGTGGCACCTCTTTCTGAAGTGTGGCAGTAAAATAGATTAATGCCGAGACCATAAAAATGGCAATAATCCAAAAGCCCGTATAAAGGCCTTTCTTTGTCATGAATTTGTCTAACCAGGTTTCTTTCATAGTTGTTTATTCTAATTTTAGTTAATAAATTCTATAAAGATGTAGCATTTAATTTTAAAAAAATATCAGAACTTATTTATGTTGTTATAGTTGAAATCGGCAAGTGTTTTGTTGTTAAATGTTTCCAGAAGTTTTTTCCTCATAGGCAACCACGACTCGTGCATGACACAAGGGTTTTCTTCAGAACATTCTTCAAAACCCAGAACACATCCCATGTATTTATCCATTCCTTCTACAGCATCAATTATTGCCGAAAGACTTATCTCTGAAATATCTTTATTGAAAATATACCCCCCTTCACGGCCCTGAATACTTCTTATAAATCCTGCTTTTGACAAATCGGTCATGAGGCGGCGCAGGTATTTGTCAGAAATTTTAAGTTCTTCTATCAAATGACGTGCAGAATATAACTCACCAGGCGATTTAGCCATGAAGCTAAGTATCCTTACCGCATATTCCGATGTCTTTGATAATTTCATAAATACTACTTGTGTGTATTATTAAATGCAAATAAAGTTGTTTTTATGGAAATAAAAAAGTTTTTTAATAAAAAAAATACAGATCACATGAGTTGTTATGATGTTTTAATCCTGTACGATACGATTCTTTTTTTAGAAATAATCATCAGATTTAAACAGATGGGGATACATATGATGAACTGATTGGATCCGTATGTGTAAATGTTTGTAAATGCCGGGTTATAGTATACAATCCGAATAAATTATTTCATTTCATTAAATTCCACTATTTTTGTAAAACTAAAATAACTACCAATGACAAAAGACGAAATAAAGGAACTTGCTGATCGATTCAGAAATTCTGAGCCACAAGAGATTATTTCATATTTCATAGAACGTTTTGGCGATAAAATAGCGCTTTCTTCAAGTTTGGGAGCAGAAGATCAGGTATTAACCGAAATGGTTACGGGAATCGATCCCGGAACAACAATTTTCACACTTGATACCGGACGGCTTTTCCCTGAAACCTATGATTTGATAGACAGAACATCGAAAAAATATAAAATAAAAATTAAGGTTTATTTCCCTGACCATGTCGTGGTGGAAGAGATGGTTAATACAAAAGGAATAAATCTGTTTTATGATAGCATTGAAAACAGAAAGGAGTGTTGTCAGAAACGTAAACTTGATCCTCTTAAAAGAGCATTTGAGGGACTGGAGGCCTGGATTTGCGGACTTCGTGCCGATCAGTCAGTGACCCGTAAAGATATTCAGGTGGTGGAATGGGACGAGAATAACGGTTTGGTTAAAATTAATCCGCTGGCTTACTGGAGTGAGAAAAAAGTATGGGATTACATAAAGGAACATAAAATCCCATATAACCCATTGCATGATAAGGGATATCCAAGTATAGGCTGTTTGCCATGTACTCGTGCAATTATGGAGGGTGAAGATATAAGAGCCGGCCGGTGGTGGTGGGAAAATCCTGATACTAAAGAGTGCGGATTACACAAAAAATAATATTTGTACGTAATTTTATAGTTTTATTCTGTTGGTAAGGTAATCTGCAATTATTTAGGTTAATATTTAATATAAATTATACATATACATAAATGATGCATCTGAAGATATTATTTATACTTTCTGTTGTAATCACATTTGTTTCGTGTGGTACAAATAGTGTGAAAGATAAAAGCAACACAAAAGAAACCGAAACAATTCATGATGCCGGAACCGGCAACGAAAAAATACAAGAAAACCAAACAGAAAATGTACACTGGTCGTATGATGGTGAAAGCGGACCGGAAAAATGGGCAACGCTTTGTCCTGCTTATGCAGCATGCAACGGTAAAAAGCAGTCTCCTGTAGATCTTTCTTCTGCACTGTCGGCAGAAGCAAATGTTAAACTCGATAGAACTTATCATTGTGTTTCCGATATTGAAGTGATAAATAACGGACATTCGGTACAGATTAATTATAAGGGAGGTGTTGTTAATGTGCTTAAAGTAAACGGCAAGGAGTATGAGCTTAAGCAGTTTCATTTTCATTGTCCCAGTGAGCACACTCTTGATGGTGAGCACTTCGACGGAGAGGCTCACTTTGTGCATGTGGCTGAGGACGGAGACATTTCAGTTATAGGGGTTTTTCTGAAAGAGGGGGCAAAAAGTGATTTTATGGAAAAAATAATAAAAAGTATTCCTGAAAAACCCGGGGAATCACATATAATAACAGATGAAATATGTGCCGGAAAAGTATTTTCCCCCGATGATGAATATTATGTTTATGAGGGATCATTAACAACACCCCCCTGTACTGAAGGGGTTAATTGGTTTGTAAGGAAGAAGCCCGTTGAGGTATCAAAAGAACAAATAGAAGCAATAAAAAAAGTTATGCCTCCACATAATGCACGGCCGGTTCAGCCGTTGAATGGCAGAACGTTTGGGCAGCTTGATGAATAATATTTGACCTAAAAAATTAAAAGCCCGGAATCATGACGATTCACGGGCTTTTTTTATATATGTAACATAAAAAAATGTATTTTGGCTGTAACGTGATAAAGAAACATATTGTGAAAACCTGGGGTGTTACATTATTTTATTGAAAAATGTTAATCCGACAGTGTTAATAATCAATGAAAAGATTCTTCTTTTGGTTTTTTGTGAAAAAATAGTATTTGTAATGATGAATCATAATAGGTGTTTTTCACAAAAGTGCTGTTAAATGTTTATATTTGAAAAATTTGTGTTGTTTTGGCCGGGACTTATAATGCAAAAAAACAGTGAGAAGAGTTGTTCTGGGTTTTATAATAACTTTTCAGGGAGAGAGGGAGATTTGCGACAATAGAGTTGATTATGTTAATAAAACAAAAGGAGTTAATACAAAAGCTTAACGAAAAAGACAAAAGGGCATTTAAGCTTTTTTTTAAAGCTTTTTATCCCTCTTTGTGCTTGTTTGTCAGTAAGCTTTCTTATGGAAACGATTCTTTTGAGGATATAGCGCAGGAGGCATTTATTTTTTATTGGGAAAATCATAAACCTTTTCAGAGTATTGTTTTATTGAAAGGTTATTTATACAGTGTTGCAAAAAATAAAATTTTTAATGACAATAAGCTTAAGCATATTCATAACCGTATATTGGGTGAAACAGAGGAGGAAACAGAAAAGTTTATTGAAGAAATAATAATAGAAGAAGAAACCTACAGAATACTTTACGAAGCGATAAGTAATCTTCCGCAGCAAAGCAGAAAAATTATAGAGTTAAGTCTGCAGGGATATAAAAATAAAGAAATAGCGGAGCAGCTTGACGTGTCTGTTAATACTATTAAAACATTAAAAAGAAATGCATTCAGGAAACTTCGTGAAAACCTGGATGACAGGTTGATTATTGCGTTGTTACTTTTGTATATGGATTTATAATTGATTGAATTTTTATATTCTACAAATAAACAGCCTGCTGTTAATGAAGCTGTTTATTTATGGATAAAATTAATGACATTATCCGGGAATGATGTAAATGTTGTCTCAACCGCCATATTTAATTTTCTTAATATTTTTTAAAAAAAAACACAACTTCATTCACCCCTTTTTCGGTTTTGTTAAATTACTATAATGAAGATAGGAGGAACCTTTATGAAAATAGAAGAATTGACAAACATTGCGGAACTGATTGCAAAAGATATAAGTAATCAGATTACCGAGGAAGAGAAAAGTGAACTTGATAAATGGAAAAATCTTTCAAAAAGGAATGCAGCACTTTATAAGAAACTGTATAAATGGGAAAACTATAAAAAGCATAATGTTTTATATTCAGAGATTGACGTTGATAAAGGCTGGGATGCTGTAGCTCAAAAAACAGATAAGAATACGGTAAGGATAATGGCTCGTGTGTACATGAAATATGCGGCTGCTGCTGTTGTTTTTATTGTTATGACTCTTGGTTCGTATAGCTATCTGAAAAAAATAAGCGCCAAGAAGAATAGTACAGCAGAGGTTACCTCTATTGTCCCTGGAACAAATTCTGCCAGAATTATCTTAGCTGATGGTAAAATTGTTGATCTGGATAAAGTAAACATATCCGGGTTATCGGAAAAA
>JAADEM010000144.1 GCA_013153405.1 Chlorobiota bacterium | reverse complement strand
ACTAAATGTGAAAATTTTCTTTTTATGCCTTTTTATTGATTTTGCTTTAAGCTCAAGCTTTTTCCAGACTTCATTGCACTTTTCAGCAGTGCCACAATCAACAATGAAGAGCTTAAACTTCTTGCCGTTCAGGTTATATGGCATAATATAAGCACCCGGCATAAAATTCGTATCCTAAAAATTCAGTGGATATGTAGCTGTCTGAGTTCGGCTCTCTTCCTTCCTGTGGTTATACCCGATCAGGAACAATCCCGGCCCCACAGCAAGCAGGGCTTTCAGTATTTTTTATAAACCGTTTTATCCTTTTTTTCGATACTCATTCTATTTTTTCTCAATCTGAAACTGCTTAAAATTTATCTTCAAGTACAAATGCCCCTTCAAGTCTCACATCTTCCGACGAGCTGCCAAGATAAACATTGAACTTGCCGGGCTCAACCACAAAATCCATATGCCTGTCGTACAATGCTAGATCATTAGGCCCTATAGTAAAGGTTACGGTTTTTGTTTCCCCTTTTTTAAGATGAACTCTTTCAAATCCCCTCAGTACTTTCTCGTATGTCACCACACTGCTGTACTCATCGTTGATGTACAGCTGCACAACCTCGTCGCCGTCATAATTACCTGTATTAGTTACATCCATCGATATTTTCACCGTTGATCCGACTCCGCCTCCGTCAACTGATATCGTAAGACCGGAATATTTAAAAGTAGTATAACTCAATCCGTACCCGAATGGATAAAGGACATCGATGATGCGTGTTTTGCCAATTCCGTTAGGCCCGACCTGAGGCTGGCCTGCCTGAGAACCTTTTTTAAAAGGAAAGTTCATCAGTATCTGCCCAACCGTTTTTGGTGTAGTAACCGGCATTTTCCCGCCCGGATTGTATTTTCCGGTAAGCACTTCGGCAATGGCTTGTCCTCCATACATTCCGGGGAACCAGGCTTCTACTATGGCAGGGATATTGTCATTTGCCCAGTTTATCGACATAGGACGTCCGTTTATCAAAACCATTACTATCGGCTTGCCTGTCTTTTTCAGTTTCATCAGGAACTCTCTCTGATTTCCCGGCAGGTCAAGACTTGTACGTGAGCGTGACTCTCCAACTGTTTCGGTATTATCCCCAAAAAATGCAATGATCAGGTCTGATGCTGCGGCTTTTTTCACCGCTTCATTCATCAGTGCAGTTTCCTCTTCTGACGGAGGTATAGGATAAAGCTCCGATTCAGGCCAGGTGTTTTTGTCGAATACAAAACAGCCCTGTGCATAATCGATGTTCGCCTGCTTACCCAGCATATCAACAATTCCCTCGTATCCCGAAATGACATCAATACCGTTAGGTCCGTAGCGACTCTCCGACGACTTTTCGGCTTTGGCATTGGGTCCGCATACAAGAATATTTTTGTACTTTGAAATATCTAGCGGCAACAGGTTATTCTCATTTTTCAGAAGAACAATGGATTCACGGGAAGCCTGAAGTGCAATTTCTTTGTGCTCATCGTTATTCACAAACTTATCTGCATACTCTTCATCGCGGTACGGCTTATCGAACAATCCTTCAATGAACTTAACCCTTAAAACATCGCTGACCCTGTCATTGATCGTTTCTTCAGAGATACTTCCTTCTGCAATCAGTTCCTTTAACGGCTTAACATACGAGCCAGGACTTTCAAAAGTGGTTCTGACATTCAATCCTGCTTCAACAGCCTGCCTGACTGCCTCTTTGTAAGTGTCGGCCACTTTATGTTTTGAGTGGATATGCCGTACAGCCCATGAGTCAGAAACCACATAGCCTTTAAAATGATATTGATTGCGAAGAAGGTCAGTAAGAAAATATTTACTTCCTGAAACGGGAACTCCGTTGTAATCGTTGTACGAACTCATGACTCCCAAAGCTCCAGCCTCTTCTATGCCGCGGCGGAAAGAATAAAGTAAAAGCTGGTGTAGTTCCCGTTCGGTAACATGCGGATCGGTACGTGCATCCCCGTCACGACCACCTTTAGGCACAGAATAAACAGCAAAATGTTTCATGGTACTTACAACTCCATTGCTCTGGATGCCTTTTACCTGTTGAACCCCAAGTTCGGCAACAAGGAAAGGATCCTCTCCATACGTCTCAACTATCCTTCCCCATCGCTGATCTCGCGACACATCCATGATGGGAGAGTAAACATTATTGTACCCGAGAGCATAAGCTTCACTTCCGGTTACTTCTCCCGTTTTGCGTACAAGTTCCTTGTCCCACGAACTACCCATGCCTATCTGTGCAGGGAAACTTGTTGCCTTGGTATGGTTTAGCCCCCTTATTCCTTCTGTCGTGAATTCAACAGGGATACCGAGCCGGGTCTGTTCCACAAAAAACTTCTGTACCTCATTTAATGCCCAAACATGTTTTGAGTATGGATAGCCGTAATCGGTTTTTGCCACTCCGTTACAATGTTCGTCTATGTTGGCAAGTCCATCCTTCCATATCGCATTTTTCCATTCCGGTGTGGGAATCTGATCCTTGGCAACTCTGCCGTAACCGTAAAGGGTGACCATCTGCATTGTTTTCTCTTCCAAGGTCATCTGTCGCAGAAGGTCTGCTACACGATCATCAATCTTTGCCAAAGGATCCTCGTAGATATCTTTTTTACCATTCTTGTTGAAGTCTATCCAGCCGTCATGATAGATTGATGATTTTTTCTTTGAACGTGTTGATCGTTCTCCTGATTTTAAATTATTATTTTCTGCTGTTGCCGGAACATTAAAAAGTAATGTTAATACCAGCAATGATATAAGGGAACTTTTCATTTTCTTCATTTTTTTAATATCATAATATACTTTAAATATGGGCTTTGTTATTATGTAGGCAAATTATGTTCGATCAGAGAAGTATGACTTCAGGTGAAACAAAATCCATACAATTCAATCTTAGTTAATTCTTTGTACTGCCACTTTTTCATTTCAATTTTATGGTTTCAGCAAGGTTAAAATGTGAAGGTTCATTTTCATAGGTTATCACCTGCATTTCCACGTTATTTCCATCGATAAAAACTTTTGCAAATCGAGTACTGTCAGGCACATTCCATGCCCCGTATTGCAGGTTTATTTCCCATACTCCATCATATTTTTTTACTGAGTAATGATGGGTATGTCCACAGAAATAGGCAACAACTTTATATTTTTTCAGAAGATCCCAGAATTCATCTCTTGAAACTATCTTTTGAGTGTATTCTTTATCAAACCACTTTAATGAATCAGCACCATACGAGCGGGCAGAATCTCTGCACATTATTTCATATGCCTCATTAACCAGAACGTGCCATTTATCCTCTCCCGTTGAGTTTTTCATAGGCTGATGTGCAAAAATGAAAATATTATTCTTGTCTGTTTTGTCCAGATCATTTGCCAGCCAATTAAATAACTCTCTTGATATCCGTCCGTTATGGCGGCCACCAAAACATCTTAATCCCGAGTATATGTCGAGTACCACAAAATGTGAGTTACCCTCATCGAAAGAGTATGTTGTGTATTTAGAGCCGATAACATTAAGACTGTCGTATGTGGAGATAAATTTATTGCCTACACTGTCGATGTAAACAACACTGTCGAGTGCCGGTGTCCGGTACGACGGACCCCAATCAGCAATATTTATCAGATGCGACCGGTTATACTTCACAATATCAAATGTGTTACCCCAGTTGGCATCCGGATACAATTCATACCGGTTGTTGGTAAATCCCACATCGTGGTTCCCCAATACAGGGTAAAATCTAAAATTACTTCCTAAAACCTGCTCAACAGACTCCCTTGTTCTGAAGAAAGGATCCATATCGCCGGTAACAACAATGAATTTCCCTAATCCGGCAGAGTCCTTTTTGATGTCGGCTAAAATATCGTTTTTAAAACATAAACTGGTGTAATCCGGCCTTTGTTTTGTCATGTGAATATCGGTAGTAACATAAAAATGGAACGGCTCAGGCTCTTCCTGCATGCTGCAGGAAGAGAGAACAACAAAAACGATAAGAAGTACACTAAAAAAGTTTTTCATGATATTTCTCGGGTTATGTTTATTTTTCAAAAGAATCTGTTCTGAACGGCAAAGCCGGAAGTCCTGCACCATTATAAAGGTTAATATCGGGATTGTCAGCCCAGGCATATCTTACCGATACCGGCTCAGAGATCAAATTATTCCATAGAACAATGGTGTTACCCTCAATTTTTGCTTCTGCCCATTTGTATTTTCCGTCATGACCTGCAATGGCAAAACCTCTCGGTGCTTTTCCGTCATTTGTTTTCAATCCTCCATCAATATGATTGAAGTGTACGATTATCTTTGAGCCTTTCACTTCCAGCTCTTTAAATACCGGCCCGGAGTACGGAATATCCATTCCGTAAGTTTTGTTCAGGGCATTTAATGCCAACCTGTGTCCAACAGCTTTTTTATTTTTGAAATGAATATTGTCAGCTTCGCCTACATCAACAGCAGTGGCAATACCTGTATTGGGAAGTGACAGAGCAAATGTCTGAGCCTCACGTAACATAGCCATATCACTTGGAGCAGGCTCTTTCATTCTTTCCTTAAAATTAGAGAGCTGAACAAAAAAGAAAGGAAAATCTCCTTCACCCCATTTTTCACGCCATGATGATATCATAGCAGGAAAAACCTTACGGTATTGTTCTGCTCTGCCTACGTTTGATTCTCCCTGATACCATATTGTTCCGCGGATTGAGTATGGAATAAGCGGATTGATCATTGCATTATATAACACGGTAGGACGATTAGGGCTGGTTGGTTCATTTGATGACCAGAGGATCTTCCTGTTAGGGTCGTTAGTAAGAACTTTATATTTCCATATTCCGTCCAATTCTGTACGTTTACCATCTTTATCGGAAATGTACATCTCTTCAGGAGTTCCGGAAAATCCACCGCTTCCTCCGTAGTCTCTTACCATTACAGCAATAAGATTTTCTCCTGCCTTAAGAATATTACTATCAATGGGATATGCTCTTTCATCGTCATACATCTGGCGTGACCCTACTATTTTCCCATTGATATATACTACATCCTGATCATCAATACATCCCAGATTTAAAATATATTTTTTGTTTTTAGGATTATCGTTAAGCTTAAATGTTCGGCGAAACCATACAATCCCGTTAACATCCTTCATCTTCTCATTCTTTTTTTCCCAATAACCTGGCAATGACATTTCCCCCCACTCTGAATCATTTAGTTCCGGACTTTCCCATGTTATCTTTCCTATTTTTTCAGAATACAAGGAGTCTAAATCTTTTTTCCACTTATCAATCTTCTGATAGTACACAGCCCATAAACTGTCTTTATCCTGCTCGAAGGTGGAAAATGATTTTATAACATCGACAAATTCATTTATTTTAAATAAAGCATCAGCCGGAGTCCAGGCTTCAACGGGAGTTCCTCCCCAGGAGGAGTGTATCATTCCTATGGGTACTTTAAGTTTGTTGTGTAGCTCTTTTGCAAAGAAGAAACCTACGGCAGAGAAGTCTCCTGCATTGTCTGGAGAACAGGGTTCCCATTTTTCGTTAAGATAAAGCTTGTCGGAGGGGGAGAGTGACATTGTGTTTTTTACGGTTAATAGTCTTATTCCCGGATAGTTCGCCTTTTTTATCTCCTGTTCATATTTTTTGTCACCCCACAGGTTTAGAGGCATCTCCATATTCGATTGACCTGAACATATCCATACCTCACCTATAAGGACATTCTTAAAAATCAAGGTATCTTTACCGATAACTTTTAGTTCAAAAGGGCCGCCGGCCTTCAACGGGTCAAGAGTAACACTCCAAGTACTGTCAGTTGCTGCAATTGAACTCTTTTCCTGGTTCTCAAAAACAATTTTCACCTCACCGCCGGGAGATGCCTTTCCCCATATTTTTACAGGTTCGCTGCGCTGCAATACCATATTATCGGCAAACAGCGGAGACATGGAAATGTCTGTTGCGGACTTTTTGTTATCAGTGCATGAAACTGCAAAAACTAAAATAATCAATACTGTTAAATAAGATTTCATTTCTTTTTGATTTTAGTATTATTAATAATTTGTTCTATTGTTATTCCGTGATACTGTCACTAAAAGTGTGTAAAGTGCATCTTTATAAATTTGAAATATTGAAACTTAAAAAATTAGGTTACCCCTACTTATCATTGCCACAACACAAAGAAGTATGGCTATGGTGTAGCTGTGAACTACGATCATAATATCAGATTTATGTTATTTAATGCTAATAATTATACTGTCTGAATCAATGGTCATTCCGTTATCAAATGATCTTGCCATTATTGAATACCGGCCTGTTTCAGGGTTCCACTCAATACCATAGGGAATGGTGGTATCTTCACCTATTTTCTTTCCATTGGCATAAAACTCCAATTTTGTTATACTGCTGTCAGTGTCCCATACCATTGTTTTTAAATGAACAACAGGGGAATATGAATCATCTATGTCGACAGGGGTTTTAATAACGGGCTTAGGAATTCTTTTAAATGTTGGATAATACATTACCTGATCAGGTTTTTCGGCATAAACAAAATCCATATCAGTTAATTCTTCAAAAGCTTCCTCATCATCCATATAAACCAATGCAAATTTTAATCCTGCTTTGTGTATACTGTCCAACATATTTCTGGCTGTCAAACCTGTTTTATTATAATTATATTGAAAATACATGCCAACCCCGTTAATTTTTGTTTTGTTCTCAGGAGAAATTGCATTAAAAACCCTATCAGGGTATACATCGCACCATACATATAACTTGATATCCTTTCCATGATTAAGCTTTCTAACCATTTCGACCTCATCCATATCCAAAACCCATAATGCACTTTTACCGATCAAATTATGGGCATATATTTTATCTATTGCTTTCTGGGTAAGCTCCGGAGTATGGTCTTTTAATTCTACATGCATCAGCATATCAGCTTTATGCTCTACTATATAGTCAAGCATATCATCAAGACGTTTATATGTTGCTCCTGAGAATTGTTCTTTATTAAAACTATCTCTCATTTTAACAGGTGTATTTTCCAGATCACCCCAATAATTTCTGTCAGATACTTCATCATGGGATAAAACCAGCTCATCATCTTTTGATGGTCTCAAGTCGATATCAACATTCAGATGATTTGCTATATTTAATTTTAAAGCCTCCATTGAGTTTCCGGGAGCAGCCAGAAATCCCATGGCATGAGTTACAATTACTGGTTTTTCCTGGGCATAAGAACCGGAATATATTATCAGTGTGATAATATAAAGTGCTATTTTATTGATGATTTTTGATGACATCATTTTAAAGTCGTAGGTTATTTTAATTGTAATGTGTAAATATGTTTCTTAGTTTTTGCTAATGCATATACTTCTTTTCTGATTTGTTCCGTTCTTTTTATCAGTTTCTTTTCCTTTGGTTTATTTTCAAGATACAGTTTCAACTGGTCTTTGTAGTACGGGTCTGGATAACCGCTGAATATGGAATCCAGATAATGCTCTACAGTTTTCAGGTCGTTCTTATCCGGACACTCTTTGTAAGCATTCATGTATTCAATGAATTTCATCCCCCTCAATCTTCCTTCCATTTTCCAAAGCTCATCAAGCTTTTTCCGGACATTCTCTGCCTGCTGCATCTGAGGTGTGTTTGGGTGTTCCGCAAGATTTAAACCTTTGTTCAATTGTACTGCCGTAAATGTTCCAATGTCTGAATTATCTATCTTAAGATTATATTTCCCGGGGGAAAGGCCGGTCACTTTCAACAGTTCAACATTCATCTCTGTCATAAAAGGAACCAGTTTAAGAGCCTCTTGTTGCTCTGCCTTTACCGGGAAGGGCAATGCATCCTCTTTAACCGAAAAAACTAACAAGTTATCTTTCCTGCGAACTTTACCGGCTTCACAATTTTCACTTTCACCCGAAATCTCCGGTTTCCCTGCATCCACAATTATTTTTGAAACATAGCGTGGAACCTGTTCTGTTTTCAGGAATTGATACGCCATTACGAAATGCCCTGTCTCCCACGGATGTATCCTGTCAGCACCGGTCAGTGTTGCCGAAGGGTCTTTTTTCTGTATCTCAAGATTTATGCGGTTCATTATTGTATAATAATCAACCACGGGGAGATCGTATTTTTTTCCGAGAGAATCGATGTATACAGCACACTCTCCAAGCACATCATTCACCCCCAGATGATTTGTCGCTGAAAGCTGAGCAGTCTGGTCATAAATAGAAGGTCTTTCAAGAATGACCCTTACGTTGTTTGAAAGAAATATTCTCACGATACTGTCCAAACGCGTTTTATATTGATTAACTTCAGCTTTTCGCATTTGCAAAGTATCTTTATCCGATGTCGGTTGAGGACCGTACAATCCGCGGTTCACATCATTCATACCAAGCATTATAACTGCCACAGTCGGTTTCTCCGAAAGGATATCATCATACATGCGGCTAAGCACACCGCCTGCAACATCTCCAGACACCCCTTTGTTGAACATCTCTAGCGGTCTTCCGGGGAAACGGGTTACATGGAACAGATAGATGTTATTGTGAAACATTCCCCCGTGTGTGATGCTGTTACCCACAAAAACAACCCTGTCGCCTGCATTGAAAAACCTGGTTATTTTTTTATCATCACTTTTATGTTCAGGATCTGAGCAACTACTCAAAAGATGCAGCATAACAACAGAAACAAATACAGCTTTCAGATATAAATTTTTCATTTCAACAGTTCGTTTAAAGGTTTATTAAATTCAAGTTTTATCACAGGTATTTCATTCGACAGGTCATTTACCGGGATATCCTGTATCCACAGAAATGCTTCTATTTCATACGGTTTTCGTTCCGAGATGCATTTCAGAGTTTTTCCGGTATTTAGTAAGATTGCTCTGTCAGGAAGTGTTTTCAGCGGATAAAGACTAACTGTATTCCCTATGGGCAGCTTGTTCAAATGCACATAAAGAGTATTGTCTTTAGCTGTTAAAAGAACATAGTTGTTATTTATTTTACCGGTTACCAGCTCAACATCTTGATATGCCTCATCAACTTTCTTATACCATTTCCCGATCCGTTGCAGTATCCCTGCCGAAACAGCGGGTATCACACCTTTAGCATCAGGCCCCACATTCAGCAGGTAATTAGCTCCCCTTGAAAGATAGCTGTCAATGCTCATCTTCAGATACCTGTCGGTATAGTAATCCTCATCCTTACGGTATCCCCAGCTCTGCATCCCCACACTCTGACATGCTTCAGTGGGTTTTGTAAAAGCTTTTGCTTTTGACAGCTCGTTGCTGTAATCCCTCTCCGGTGTACCGAAATCACCTTCATCAAACCCGCGGTTATTGATCACAGCATTGGGCTGCAATTTTTGTATCATCTCGTTTATCGACGGATCTTTGTACTCCGGAACATTCATATCCCACCAGAAACCGTGTATCTCACCATAGTTGGTACAGAGCTCCCTTACCTGGGCTTTTACGAATTCCATATACTTTCCCCAGTCAGGGGTATCACCGGGCTGAGGAGGCAGTTCATGATGACGGCCCTTATTGGGATAGTACGGGTTATGCCAGTCAACTATGGAATAATAGAGTGACAAAGGAATATTCCGTTTATGACAGGCATCGGCAAGCATTCCCAGAATATCCTTTTTGTAAGGAGTATTCATTACGTTGAATGAGGTCTGTTTAGTGTCCCACATGCAGAAACCGTCGTGATGTTTAGTAGTAAATGTCAGATACTTCATTCCTGCTTCCTGCATCAGGTCAAGCCAACGGTCAGGATCAAAATCAACCGGGTTCCAAAGCCGGGCAAATTTCTCGTACTCTTTGCGAGAGATATTGTACCTCAGCATGTATTGCTCTTGTACGGCAGGTATGGCATAAATGCCCCAGTGTACGAACATTCCAAAACGTTTCTCGAAAAACCAGTCACGTCCGTCACCGAATCTTTTGATATAATCAATGCCGCCAGTGCTAACCGGAGGTGAAAAACTAAAGTTCCCGGGAATCCTGTTCATCCCGAAAAGAGTTCCTGAAGACATCAGGGCTGCTATGCTTATGAAATCACGTCGTTTCATTTAGTGCTTTGTTATTTTTTTCAATTGTCACTATTACTCTGGCATATCTTGTCAGAGGATGCCCTTTCCCGTTATCCTGAACTTCGAGAATTATGTGAATTGTTTTTCCCGGGTCATCAGGGCAAACAAAAGATGCATCAGGTCTGTCTGCAGAGTTGATGC
>JAADEM010000061.1 GCA_013153405.1 Chlorobiota bacterium | reverse complement strand
TGTTGCAGAGATTAAAGATAAAATGAAGGTCTTTAGTCCGACGGGAAAGGTAGATCAGTATGACTTTTATGGTAATGAGATAAAAGAATCAGCACTGCCTTCCGACCTTACGGCAATACAGGTTGTAGACAATTATATTAAAGCAAGGGGTGGAAAGGAGAATCTTTTGAAGGTGAAGAGTGTAAAATCTTCTGCCGAAGCAAAAATACAGGGAATGACCATCAATATAGAAACATGGAAGAAAGCTCCCAATATGCTTTGCTCTGAGACAACAATGAATGGCAATTTGCTGTCGAAACAGGTATGTGACGGAACTAATGCTAAAGTTGTAAGTATGCAGGGAGAACAAAAACTGGCCGGAAAGATGCTTGAACAAATGATATATGATTCATACCTGTTTCCGGAACTGGAATATTCAAAGGATGGTTATGAGCTGGAACTTCTGGGTATTGAGGATGTGAATGGAGAACCTGCATATAAAATAACTGTTGTAAATCCAGCAGGAACAAAACAAACTCTTTATTTCTCAAAAGAGACGGGATTATTAATTAAAGAAGTTACTCAGACGCCGCAGGGGGTAATAACTGCATTATTTAAAGAATATAAAGATGTGGATGGAGTTAAATTTCCTGTTAAAGTTACTCAGTCTGCAGGTCCTCAGATGTTTGAAATAGAAGTTAACAATGTAGAAGTTAACAAGGACATTGATGACAGTAAATTTGAGATTTAGTATTTTAAGGTAAATAGCTTTGTTCAATAACTGTTGACCAGCCCCGGAAGGGTTTTCTGCAGAATTTTCTCAGGAAGCCCTTTTTTTATATATAAAATTGATTAAACATTGATTGGTGATTGGGATTTTCAATAAGTATAAACACGACGTTATTGCGAGAATTCATCCCAAATTTTTGTGGCGAAATGAGTAAATGACGACTTTTGGACATTCTATAGTTTTATAATCCATAGTTTGGATGAAATTAATGGTTCGGGAAATTCATAACATTGGTTTTTACACAAAAGTGGAACAGCTGTGGTACGACACAGGCAGAATATCACGGAATAGTTGAGGTTGTAATATGTGAGGGGTTCCTTTGCTGTTCCCGTGACGGTAAATGTTTCGTCATATTCTCATTGTGCTATAAAGATCTAAGGCAAACCAAAATGTTTTTGATTTGGGATAAATGCTTACCTGTCGGTTATATACTAATCCGGCGTGTAAATTGCAGTTTCTGAGAACAGGATTACTACTTTAACTGGTTATGTTTAATTGATTCACCCTCTGACAAATTTATTTTGTGATACTAGGCGGTTATGAGAATAAAAAAGCCCGGCTGAAACCGGGCTTTATATTTTGAAGCAATATATTTTATTGCAGCACGAAGTTAATAGGCACTGTAAATGAAACCTTAACAGGTTTACCCCTTTGTTTTCCGGGCTTCCATTTAGGCATATTCTTAATCACTCTGATAGCCTCCTTGTCAAGTGCCGGGTCAACACCACGAGCGATCTTGATATCGGTAACTTCACCTTTTGCATTAATTACGAATGAAACGTAAACACGTCCCTGAATTCCATTTTCCTGTGCAATTACAGGATATTTAATAGATTTAGCGATGTATTGATGCAATGCAGTTTCACCACCCGGAAATTCAGGCATCTCTTCCACAATGAAAAATACGGGAGCATCTTCTTCTTCTTCCTCATCATCTACAACGTTTGAAAAGTCCACTTCACTATCCTGGTCCATTTCAGTGTCTTCAATGTCCAGTTCTTCATCAAGCTCCACATCATCTTCCACAATGTTTAGAACGTCTGTTACTTTTGGTGGTGGCGGTGGTGGTGGCGGCTTAACTTCTTCCTGTCTTGTGATAGGGATGATTTCCTCTTCAGCGTCGAGGTCTTCCGCTATCTCAAACTGGGAAACATCAACGTCGGTAGTTGTCCACTCAAAGGCTATAAAAACCAGTCCAAGGACAATAACCAACCCGATCTGCATAAAGATCGTCTTTTTGTTTTCCAGATCCGCTTGGGGTGTCTTTTTAACTTCCATAATTTACACTACATTAATCTCTATAAGTAAAGATAAGTTTTAAAAATATTTTTTCAAACCTTAAGGGTTAAAACCTGTTTATTCGGTTTTGAGAGGTTAAAAATAGAACATTCAAATTAAAAAACATTACTTTTTGGCTAAAAAAATAGTTTTATCATGTTATTAAACTATTTTGTTACTGTTAATATTTGCAATAATTATTCAGGTACACCGAAAAGATTACTATTCCAGAACAAAGTTTATTGGTACCGTAAAAGACACTTTTACCGGTTTGTTTCTTTGTTTACCGGGTTTCCATCGGGGCATACTTTTTACTACTCTTAATGCTTCTTTGTCAATTGCGGGATCAACCCCTCTTATTAGTCTCACATCTGATACATAGCCGTTTTCGTCAACCACGAAATACACATAGACACGTCCCTGTATTCTGTTTTCAATGGCTATTACGGGATATTTAACTGATTTGGATAGAAAAGAAAGAAGTTCGTTATTTCCACCGGGGAATTCTGGCATTTCCTCCACACTGATAAATATTCCGTCTTCTTCATCTTCATTTTCCTCATTAAGCAGATTTGAGAAATCTATTTCATCATCCTGATTCAGTTCTGTATCGTTTATTTCAAGTTCTTCATTTAGCTCCGTATCATTGTCTACAACTGTGATTATGTCTTTTAACTGAGGAGGTGGGGGCAGTGGTTTTTTTTCTTCTTGTTTAACAAGTGGAATAATGTCGTCTTCAGCAACCACGGGATCTGTAAATTCATACTGAGATAAATCGATCTCAGGTGTTGACCATTCAAAAGCAGTAAATACCGCTCCCAACGCAAAAATAAAACCTATTTGAAGAAATATGGTTTTTTTGCTTTCAAGGTCCGCCTTAGGTGATTTTTTTGTTTCCATATTTTATAGAATGATGATTAATTGAATGAAGTTAGTTTGTGAAAATGTTTATTTCAAGACAGTTTTTGTTAAAACAGGTTAAGTGAGACTTAAAAAATGTTGAGATAAGTAAAGGGTGGTTAAAGCCTTTGCCGATTTTGGAGTGATATGTAAATAAATGTTTTGACAAGTTTGGAACTAAAAACCATTTATCATTTTGCAGAGATTATTAAACATATTATATTTGCATCACAAAACGATGGGGGATTAGCTCAGTTGGCTAGAGCGTCTGACTGGCAGTCAGAAGGTCAGCGGTTCGATTCCGCTATTCTCCACATCATACAAAGGGAGTTGCAACAAAAGCAATTCCTTTTTTTTCTTTTATCCTGTGTCGTCTTTCGTATACATAGTTTACAGTAAAAGAAAAGACCGATTTTATGTTGGCGGCGTGATGAACCGAATAAAAGGTTACAGCAACACAACAGGCTCAGAACAGCATTCACAAAACAGGAGTACCATGGGGGCTGGTGTGCACAGAGGAGTTTGATAGTAAGTCAGATGCCATTAAAAGAGAGCTCGAGATAAAGTGCAAGAAAAGCAGGAATCATATATCTTTAAAGGATAATAACAGTAAGCTGCTTTGTTTGTGAAAATGTAAGATTTAGTTAAATCACAAAAAACAAAATAGTTTAGGATAATAAAAGAATAATCACTGCGTAGTAGCAGATAGTTATTTTTGAAAGCAAAAAAGCCATCCTTTTGAAGGATGGCTCTCCAAAGCTCCCCAGGTAGGACTTGAACCTACGACCTACGGATTAACAGTCCGCCGCTCTAACCAACTGAGCTACTGGGGAGTATATGTAGTATTGATTTTGGCATTTTTTTATTCTCAACCGTTGTTGTTTTCAAATGCGATGCAAAAATAGAAGGATTATTCAAAATATCCAATATCTTTGAAAAAAAATAACGAATAATTTTAATTTTATAAAAAAGTAACCTGATGAGCAGTGTTTTAGGAATAGGAAATGCATTGGTCGATATTCTGGCCAGAATTGAAGATGATTCTTTGCTTAAAGAACTTAATCTGCCCAAAGGCAGTATGCAGTTAATTGATAACAACGGTGTTGAATTGTTGTATAAAAAAGCAGGGCATCTGCTTAACGATAAAGCATCCGGAGGATCAGCTGCAAACACGATTGACGGATTGGCTAATCTTGGTATTAAGACAGGGTTTATAGGAAAAATAGGCGATGATGAGATTGGAAACTTTTTTAAATCTGATTTGGAAAAAAGCAACATTAAACCATTTTTGTTGAAAGGTGAAAACAGTTCGGGAACTTCAACAGTTTTAATTAGTCCTGATTCGGAGCGCACATTGGCAACATTTCTTGGAGCAGCCATTGAGCTTTCGGCATCTGATCTTAAAAAGGAGATGTTTGAGGGATATACCTGTTTTCATATCGAAGGATATCTGGTACAAAATTATGAACTTGTTGAGGCTGCTTTAAAGCTTGCTAAAGATGCCGGATTGAAAAACAGTCTTGATCTGGCAAGTTACAATGTTGTGGAGGAAAACCTGGAGTTTCTGAAATATCTTACCGATAAGTATGTTGATGTTCTTTTTGCCAACGAAGAGGAGGCAAGGGCTTTTACAGGAAAAGAGGAGTATGAAGCTCTTGAAGAGATGAGCAGGTATGCTGATGTTGCGATTTTAAAATTGGGTAAAAAAGGATCGATAATTAATTATTACGGTGAGATTGTAAAGGTTGATGTGGTTCCTGCTAAAAGTATTGATACTACAGGAGCAGGCGACCTGTATGCTGCCGGATTTCTGTATGGAATGGCAAATGGCCTTACTCCTGAACAATGTGGAAAAATAGGTTCTGTTACTTCAGGAAATGTAATTGAAGTGATAGGTGCTAAAATGGATGAAGAACGCTGGAAAAAGATAAAAGAAAAGGTTTCTGAAATAATGCGCTAAAAGATGTTATAGAGCTGTTTTTTCTAAAAAAATATGTTTTAACTTTATGAAAAGATTAAAACATTAAAAACAGAAAAAATGTACGGAAAGATTAAAGAACATCTGATAAGTGAGCTTAAAGCCATTGAGGAATCAGGGCTGTATAAAAAGGAGCGTATAATTACAACTCCCCAGGGGGCTGAAATTAAGGTGTCAACAGGTGAAACTGTACTTAATTTTTGTGCCAATAACTATCTGGGGCTGTCATCGCATCCGAGAGTTGTTTCGGCTGCGCAAAAAACTCTGGACTCACATGGTTACGGAATGTCATCGGTGAGATTTATTTGCGGTACGCAGGATATCCACAAAGAACTTGAAGAAAAGATAGCTGAGTTTTTCGGAATGGAGGATACCATTCTTTATGCTGCGGCTTTTGATGCCAATGGCGGTGTTTTTGAACCTTTGTTTTCTGCCGAGGATGCGATTATTTCTGATGAGCTGAACCACGCTTCCATTATTGACGGGGTTCGTTTGTGTAAAGCTGTACGCTACCGTTACAAACATGCCGACATGGCTGATCTTGAAGAGCAGCTTAAGGCCGCTCAGGCACAACGTTTCCGTATTGTTGTAACCGACGGTGTTTTCTCAATGGACGGGGATATTGCAAAGCTGAATAAGATTTGTGACCTGGCTGATAAGTATGATGCTCTTGTAATGGTTGACGACAGTCACGCTGCAGGTTTCATTGGTAAAACAGGCCGTGGAACTCACGAGTATCACAATGTGATGGATCGTGTGGATATAATTACCGGAACACTGGGTAAAGCCCTTGGTGGTGCAATGGGCGGCTATACAACCGGAAAGAAAGAGATCGTGGATATGCTTCGTCAGCGATCACGTCCTTATCTGTTCTCAAATTCACTCTCTCCGGCAATTGTAGGAGCAGCACTGGAAGTATTCGATATGCTTTCCGGCTCAACAGAACTTCGCGATAAGCTGATGAGCAATGCTGAATATTTTAAAACAAAAATGACAGAAGCAGGTTTCGACCTTAAACCGTCTGACTCTGCCATCATTGCACTAATGCTTTATGATGCAAAGCTGTCGCAGGATTTTGCCGCAAAGCTTCTTGAAGAGGGTGTTTACGTAATCGGCTTCTTCTATCCCGTGGTTCCCAAGGAACAGGCACGAATAAGGATTCAGCTTTCAGCAGCTCACGAAAAAGAGCATCTCGACAAGGCCATTGCGGCTTTCATAAAAGTCGGGAAGGAGCTTGGAGTTATCTAAATTATAAATTAAGGCCGTTTCGAAAGAGCGGCCTTTTTTTATATGTGGTAGCCCGTTAGTTTATACAAGAATGAATCTGGAGATTAAATTCCGGCAATTTTTCTGATCACAAACGATGCTGCAAACATTCCGAACAGCCCCGGCATATACGATATTGTACCAACAGTTGTTTTTTTGTTCTGCTCTCCTTCTGTCTCAATAACATGTTCAGGATTTATAGGTTCAGGTGAGAATACAACTGTAAAACCTTTTTTGATTTTGTGCTTGGTCAGGCGTTTGCGGACCATACGTGCAAGCTTACAGTTATGCGTTTTGCTGATATCGGTTATCTCGATCTTTGTGGGGTCGAATTTACCTCCTGCTCCCATTGAGGATATCAGCGGATAGCCTCGTTTGAATGTCTCTACTATCAGAAAAACTTTAGGGCTTAAAGTATCAATGGCATCTACCACAAAATCAAATTTTTGAGAATCGAGAATATTCGGAATACGCTCGTCTTTGATGAACTCATTTATCACTGTCAGCTTAAGTTCCGGATTTATATCTTTCAACCGCGATGCCACTACTTCTGCCTTTTCTTTACCCTCGGTACTCACTAGAGCTGCAAGCTGCCTGTTTCGATTGCTGGGATGAACAGTGTCGCCATCAACTATGGTAAGGTTGCCAATGCCTGCCCTTGCCAGTTGTTCGGCGGCATATGCCCCCACTCCGCCAAGGCCCACGACAAGAACGTGTGCATTTCGCAGCTTTCCCATTTTTTCTTCGCCGAGCAGTAATTCGGTTCGTGACAACCAATTCTCCATTAATCTTCGTTTTGTTTGTAAAAATAGTCAGCTTCTCCTTTCTCGCCGGTTTCGGAAGAGTGAATGAACACCGAAATTTTATCGAATCCTGTAGTTTTCTGTGATGCAGAAATAGCAGTGCTGTCTGGTTTCAACACCTGCATTTCATATGCAAAAATATAGTTTCCTGCTGAGCTGTACTCAAGGACACGGTCAAGTGTTTTTATTCCGGTTTCAATACCGTTTATGGTTACTGTTATGTCGTTTTTTATGAGCCGGGGAGCAATTGCTATGGTGTCTCCTTTTTTTATTTCAGATGTAGTTAGATATTTTCCGAGTGACATAGGCCTGAAATAGATGCGGTAAGTGTCGTATGGATTTACCTTTGGCTCAAAAACATTTACCCCGTAAATTTCAATTTTTCCGTAACGGCAGTTTAGCTCAAGGTTGTTCAGTACAGGCACGTTCCAGGCCCAGTATTCAAGCTTTGTTTTTGCATATTCATCTTCCCGTATAACAAATACTGACGGGTAGATGTCTTTTTTTACCTTTATGTAGTATCTGCCTTTTTTATCTGTTACGGTTTCATAGAGGTTGTTGAAATTTCTATCCTTAATTTTTACCGATGCGCTATCAATAGGATTGCCGTCAAAATCGGTTACAATGCCGTAAAGTGTTGCATAATTGCTGTTTTTTTCCTCCGAACAGGAAACGACAAAAACCACTGTCATCAATAAAAATAAATATCTGGAACTCATTCAGAAAACAGTTTTAAAGTTTTGAAAAATTATTTCTTTCAGATTCTCAACAGAAGTATCCGTTAATCCGGCGGCTCTTTTGTAAATATCCCTGATTCCGGTATTCGAAACGTCGGTTTCCAGAAAAAGCCGGTTTAACGGTATCTCCTTTATTAGCTGAATTGATTTGCTATTTTCTTTCAGTAGACCGGTGCCTAAAGATATATAAAGACCTTCTGCAGTCATCAGCTGCATCATCTCTTTCGAGCTTGAAAAACCGTGCAGTATCCAGGGCTGTTTTGCTTTTGCCGATTTTCGAAGAGTCAGAATTTCGTTGTATGCTTTTACACAATGAATGATTAAAGGTAAATGATACTTTTCAGAAATACCGATGTGTTGTCTGAAAACATCTTCCTGTTGTTTGTATTCGGTCCCTTTCAGCTTATCTATTCCACACTCTCCTATAGCCGCAATTTTCCCTGTCTCAGAAAGTTCAGCAACGGTTTTCAGATGCTTTTCTGTTTTTTGCTCATCAATATGCCACGGATGAATTCCGGACGAAAACAACAAATCCGGAACAGGTTTGGGTAGTTTTTCCTCAGGAAATATGTTTACTACTTTTATCACATCTTCCTCTATTGCCGCATTATGTGTGTGGATATCGAAGTACTTCATTTTCGCTTTGCCTGTCTTTTATAAAAACTAACCGCATGCAGATATCCCGACTGGTTTAACATATTTATATCAGGTGGAAGATATGTCGGGTTTCTCCATAATGATGGATTGTACATTACCTCTTTTATCATCAGTGACCTGCTGAAACTGTTTTTCAACGGATTTATTTTTTTGTACAAGCGGCCTTTCTCGTTTACTTTGCCGTATCCATGCATTTCACGGATGTAAGCAACTGGTGTACCATTAAGGTCAAGCTGTACGCAGGTGTATTGCAGCTTGCTTACATATTTGCCATTTACTTTTTTGTATGTAAATATTTGGTTGTCGCTGATAAGCATAATATTTTCAAATCTGTCGTCATTTTTCAGATATGAGCTTGCACTGCGATACGAAGCTCCAGCTGCCGACGGAGTCTGATAAACATATACAATGCCGTAATCAGCTGTATCAACGAGCATAAATCCGTCATAAAGTGAATAAATAGTATTTTCTTTCTGGGTGAATACCAGCTTGTAAACTGTTCTGTCCCGATACCTCATTTTCCCGGCAACATCGAATTTCATACTTTTTTTGTATGGTGACTTCATAATAGATAGTCCGTCAAGAACAAAGTCTCTTAGCTGTACAATATCTTCCGAAACGGGTTCCACCGGTTTGAAAATTACAGCCTGGTGGAAGTCCGGGGTTCTGAACCGTCTTCCGTCGATTAATTGTGAGATATGCGGGAGCTCAGTCCTGCCGTAACCGTATTGTTCAAGTATCACTTTCATGTCGGAAACAGCATACACAAACCCGTCCTGAATGATAGTTTCTCTGTATACAGCTTCAAAAGATCTGTTGTTTGGGTTGTCTTTTTTTGCTTTTTGCAAAACCAAAGGTATCAGTTCTTTTGGAGTAAAGGAGGTTTGGATTATATTTTCGCGTTTAAGCCTGACAACTCCGTTACCTGATGTTATTTTTTCAATACTTTCGGCCAGGTAACCTTTCCCTGGAGCACTGATAAATATAGAATCATTCTGTTTAATATCTTTCCGTTTTAACATAAATATTCCGGAAATATTTGCTGATGTTTGTATTTCTGACTTTTTAACGAAAATATCAGCCAAAGGCACTGGATTACCATTGCTGCCAACAATAATGCCGGTAAAAATATCACTCTTTCCGTATCTTTTTATGTACTCTTCCCAAGAGTTCTTTGTTATTGAAGAACCGTCGAAATCGAATTGTGCAATCTGCTTTGATTCTTCTTGTGCAATGTTTTCATCGGAATAGCTGTTTTTTACAATCATTTTCGAAAGCGGGATTCTTTCTGATGACATACCCGAAAGCTCAAATCTGAGAGATTTAGCAATGTCGGAATTGTAGAATGAAAGGGAAGCATGACCGGTACTGTCAAGATTAATTTGTGGTTCCCAAAACAATGTTACCCTTTGGTCAATAGTTTTAGATATTTCTGTAGTATCGGCATAAGAAGGAGAGTAGAACTCTTTTTCACGAACGAAACCAAGCATTTGCAGTTCTTTAATTCCCCTGAATTTTTCACCGAAGGTTGATTCCAGCCCCTGATTGTCATATGTGTATATGGAAATAATTGCAGGGCGGCCAAGTTCTCTGGCAAAATCGAAAAAATCATCATCTGAGATATCCTTGGGGTCTTCTTTTACATTCATAATAATTTCAACCGACTTTACTGAGTGTGGATTGAAATTCATCAGGTCAAAGATTGTATATGGAAATCTCATAATATCGAGGTCCCCGAAGTCGTTTGTAGAGGCAATGTATTTCCCGTCGATGAATATGTAATAATATGGACTTCCGGCATTTTTAACCGTAATGTGCATCAGTTTGGGCGGTAGGCGGTAAGTGTCGAAATGCAGTGTGCTGTTTGTTTCAAGATCAAGGCGACGACTCGTTTCTGTATCAAGTTCTGATATGGAATCATTTTGTCCGGGCATAAGACCGTCTTCCTGGACCCGAAGATCGTTTATCTTGTTATGATCAACAGTAATGGAAACGTCGGGCAGGGCATACGATATTATTTCAAAGATATTGCTAAGCCATCCGTTCTCCGTATCTATTTTTTCAATTTGTGCCCCGCTCACCACATAATCAGGAGAGCCGTATAGCTCGTTTATCAGCCCTTTGGGTGTTTTTTTCTTTGTTGCCTCAATATTGACCTCTCCAAGAAGAATTGCCGAAGTGTCGCCCACCATTGCCATTTCACTATCGTAGTTCATCCTCTGGTGTTTTATGGTGTTAATGTTCGGCAATATGATTCCGGTTTTGGTTGAATCGAAATGATATTCTGCAAGAGGGCCCTCGTCTGCTATTCTTATCAGTGTATCATTTTTTTCAGTGTTAATAAACGGCAGGTTTGATTTAAGTTCGAAAATATAATTGCCTTTTGCATTAAGCCGGTTCAGTGACTGTATAATCACATCAACTGTATCGCTGAAATCCATCAGGTTGAATCTGAACCATCCTTTATTATCGGCCTTAGTGGTGTAAAAATCATTGTATTCGCCTTTCATGTAAGCAGACAGCCTGATTTTGGGAGCAGGCTTGCCCGATAATCTCCTTTTGACGATGCCTTCAAGAAAACACTCTTCTTCAATGTAATGTTCAGGAATTGTATCTGTTAATGATGTTATTTTTCTCCACTTGTACTTACTCCAACCGTTTGTCAGCATCAGCAGATCCATAAACATATGCGATGCTTCATTTTTTTGCATTGCAAATGTTACATCTCGGGCTTTTATGCCGGGAAGGTCAGATAGGAAATAGAGGTAATTTACAATATTGGTTCCGTCGTAAAGAGAATCAGAGATGATGCCTGCATCGGTAACCGACAGAGCGATATCGCCTGAAACGGGAGCTCCTTTATTGTCTTTTGCGTAAATGTCGAAGCTGATTTTTGACTTTTTTGTAAAAACGGAGTCTTTAACATCAATCGAAATTTCAAGGTCCGGATATCTGTTGATGAAAGACAATCTTTCACACCGGGGGATAAAGTTTTCGTCGAGCAAAACGAAACGTACTATTCCTGTGCTGAATTTCTTCTTGCTGCCGATAAAAAAAAGATTTTTGTTGCTGACATTGCCCTCCTGTGCCATTTTTACAATGCCATTCTGAATACCTAGCAGATAAAAGTGTTGCGGAACAGCATCAGGTGTTTTTGCCACTATACGGAAAAACAGGGTATCCTTCTCGAAACTGTTGGTAACATTCAGAACATAACCGTACTTTTCGGCATCTGGCAGAGATACAGGTTGATTTTCATATTTACCTTTAATGTATGCAAAATATTTTTTGTCTTTATCGGGAAAAATCATAAAAGATCCTTTGCCTTTGAGTGTTTTAAAGAATGTTTCAAAGTTTCCGTTATTGTCCTTTACGTAACCGTCCACATCCAGAGGTTTGCCGTTATGATCTCTTACCTCAATAGCCATCCGGGTTGCAATACCTTCAATAAAATAACCTCCTTCAGGATAAAAGTTTATTGAAACAGGTAGTGTCTGATTTTTTCCTTTATCCGGCTTTTTGTCTTTGTATTTGTTTGTATCAGATTGTTCTGATGAGCTTAACAGTTGTTCATTAACATCATTTCTGCTACCTTCATGGTGATGATTGTAAATGTAAATATCCTTTTCAAAATACTTGCCACCGTTTTTGTTCAGCATCCAGTTGGTACGGGCAATAAGTTTGTATTTTCCTGTTGGAATATTTTTAGGAATGTAAAAGACACCGTTTATCGCACCTGCTACAACCCTATAGGTTCTTCTCATTCTGAATCCGTCTTTCCCGGCAAGTTCAAGATACATTATTTTTTCTATGGGTTGTTTTCCCAATGTCAGTGCAAATAGAACATGTGCTCTGAACCATAATGTGTCTCCGGAATAGTATGCCGGCCGGTCAGTGAAAATAAATATTTTCTCCTCCTTATTGTTAATTGTTTTTTTGTTGAAATTGTCGATGTATTTTTGCACACCTATTGTATCTCTGGCCTGAGAATGCAGTAATTGGGCATTCAAAGAAAAAACAACGATAAAAAATATTTTTAGTATTATGGATAAAGTACGGGATATCATATTGTAAATTTCATAATGTTTAAATACCCTGAGAACATTTAAAAAGTGCAGTATTTAAATGCTCAGGGCAAATCGGCCTAAATATAAAAAAAATACCCGACACTGTTTTTGCCGGGTATTCACTCATTATTTACCAATTATCAACTTATTTCTGTTTTGCGAGTTTTTTTCTTTCGTGCTCCTGAAGGAGTATTTTTCTCAGCCGGATCGATTTTGGCGTTACTTCAACATACTCGTCGCCCTGAATATATTCCAGAGCTTCTTCGAGAGAAAAAATTATCGGCGGTGCCAGTTTTACTTTTTCATCAGCACCTGATGAGCGCATATTCGACAGTTTTTTTGTCTTGGTTACATTTACCACCATGTCGCCCTCGCGGTTGTTTTCACCTACTACCTGACCCATGTAAACAGGTTCCTGAGGATTGATGAAAAAACGTCCTCGGTCCTGTAGCTTATCAAGGGCATAAGCAATTGCAGTACCTGTTTCCATAGCTACCAGCGAACCGTTTATGCGTTTCTCGATTGGTCCGCGCCATGGTCCGAACTCTATGAAACGGTGAGCCATAACAGCTTCGCCGGCTGTTGCAGTAAGCATGTTACTACGCAGACCGATAATTCCTCTTGAGGGAATCCTGAACTCAAGGTGTACTCGGTCGCCTTTGCGTTCCATTGATACAAGGTCACCTTTACGCTGAGTAACCATTTCAATGGCCTTTCCTGAATATTCATCAGGCAGGTCTATAGTGAGTTCTTCAATCGGTTCATGTTTTTCGCCTGCTACCTCTTTTATGATAACCCTCGGCTGTCCTACCTGAAGTTCATAACCTTCTCGTCGCATAGTTTCTATCAGAACTGACAGGTGCAGCACTCCGCGCCCGAATACATTCCAGGCATCAGATGAGTCTGTTTCTTCCACTCTTAGTGCAAGATTTTTTTCAAGCTCTTTGTCGAGGCGTTCTTTTATATGGCGTGATGTAACATACTTTCCTTCCTTGCCGAAAAACGGTGAATTGTTAATGGTGAAAAGCATACTCATGGTAGGCTCATCGATGGCAATGGGGTCAAGAGGTTCGGGATTCTCAATGTCGGCAACGGTATCACCAATGTCAAACCCTTCAATGCCAACAAGTGCGCAAATTTCACCTGCCGAAACCTCATCAACTTTTGTACGGCCTAATCCGTCAAAAATGTGCAGCTCTTTTATTCTTGTGCGCTTTACCGAACCGTCTGTTTTTACTAAACTGACATCCTGGCCCGATTTAAGAGTTCCTCGGTGCAGACGGCCGATGGCAATTCTTCCTACATAATTTGAATATTCAAGAGAAGTAATCAGCATTTGCGGGGTACCCTTTAATGCATCTGGTTCCGGAATATGTTCAACAATTGCGTCGAGCAGTGCCGAAATATTGTCGGTTTTTGCTTTCAGGTCATCGGTCATCCAGCCTTCTTTTGCTGAGCCATACACTGTGGGAAAGTCCAATTGTGTTTCTGTTGCATCAAGGTTGAACATAAGGTCGAAAACCATTTCGTGAACCTCGTCGGGACGGCAGTTAGGTTTATCAACTTTGTTGATTACAACAATGGGTTTCAGGCCGAGGTCAAGTGCTTTTTGAAGAACAAAACGTGTTTGCGGCATCGGCCCTTCAAAGGCATCAACCAGTAACAACACACCGTCGGCCATGTTCAGTACACGTTCCACCTCTCCGCCAAAATCACTGTGTCCCGGAGTGTCAATGATATTTATTTTTACTCCTTTCCAGGTAACCGATACATTTTTGGAAAGGATGGTTATTCCCCTCTCTTTCTCAAGTTCGTTGTTGTCCATTATCAGTTCGCCCACATTCTGGTGCTCCTTGAACAACTTTCCTGCCATAAGCATCTTGTCAACCAGTGTGGTTTTACCGTGGTCAACGTGTGCTATTATGGCTACATTTCTGATATTCATTTATACTACTTTTGTAAACAAGGGCGCAAAGGTACTACTAATATTTGGTTTTTATGAGGTAACCCTGTTTATATTTTTGGTTTTAATGAATAACATGAGCTGAGTGGCAGTGGTTTGTAAGGATTCCTGCCGGTTGTACAGTACAAACACCCGGCTTTAGATATATGGTATGTTGTTTTGTCTGCGGGAAACAGGAATTGTTATGTACCACTGATGGCTAATAGGTGAAAGATGTTAGATTGTCCGGATTGTAATAAAGATGCAAGTTGTTCAGTGGCTATCCGTGTGCTTTTTACATCCTCATGTTTTGGTTTAAAATTGTTATCTTTGCCCCTCAAAATTGAAAACAGAAAAAATATCATAAAATGAACTTTGTTGAGGAACTGGAATGGAGAGGCATGATTCATGATATTATGCCCGGAACAAAGGAACAGATTGAAAAAGAGATGACAACAGCTTATGTTGGTATCGATCCGACAGCTGATTCCCTGCATATCGGACACCTTGTAGGTGTGATGATGCTTAAGCATTTTCAGGCGGCAGGACATAAGCCTATTGTACTTGTTGGTGGTGCTACAGGAATGATTGGTGACCCTTCGGGGAAATCGAAAGAGCGTAATCTGTTAGATGAAAAAACCCTTCGCCACAATCAGGAGGCATTGAAAAATCAGCTCAAGAGCTTTCTTGATTTTGATACAGATGCCGAGAACCGTGCTGAAATGGTGAACAACTACGACTGGATGAAGGAGTTTACCTTTCTTGATTTTATCAGAGATATAGGAAAACACATCACTGTAAATTATATGATGTCGAAAGACTCTGTGAAAAAACGTTTGAGTTCCGATTCAAAAGAGGGAATGTCGTTCACTGAGTTCACATATCAGCTTGTTCAGGGTTACGATTTCCTGTATTTGTATCAGCATAAGAACTGTAAGCTTCAGATGGGCGGCTCCGACCAGTGGGGAAACATTGTTACAGGAACCGAGCTTATAAGACGTATTGAAGGAGGAGAAGCATTCGCATTAACCTGCCCGCTTATCACAAAAGCCGACGGAGGTAAGTTTGGTAAAACAGAATCGGGAAATGTATGGCTTGATCCTGAACGTACCAGTCCATACGCATTTTATCAGTTTTGGCTGAATACTTCTGATGCGGATGCCGAGAAGTATATTAAGATATTTACAATGCTTACCAAAGAGGAGATTGCAGAACTTGTGAAAGAACAGGAAGCAGCACCACATCTTCGTCCGATGCAAAAACGCCTGGCCAAAGAGGTTACAGTGATGGTTCACGGTGAAGATGCATACAATACGGCAGTGGAGGCATCTCAGATACTTTTCGGAAAAAGCACAACCGATGCGCTCAGAAAGATAGATGAAAAAACCTTGCTATCTGTTTTTGAAGGAGTACCTCAGTTTAAAGTATCAAAAGATGAGCTGAAAGAGGGTGTTAATGTTGTAGACTTGTTGGGAGAGAAAACATCGGTTTTTCCGTCGAAAGGAGAAGCAAGACGAACAATAAAAGGAGGCGGGGTGAGTATAAACAAAACCAAGGTGGCAAATGCGGAACAGACCGTATCTTTGGCTGATTTGCTTAACGACCGCTACATTCTTGTTCAGAAAGGCAAAAAAAATTATTTTCTTCTGATAGCGGAATAAATAACACAAAATATAAAATTTATAATCCCCTTTGGTAAGCGATTGTTGCTCCGGAGGGGATTTTTGTTTATCGGTTAGGTTACCATTCCCAGCCTAAACCACTGTTCAGGATGTAGTCAAACTCTTTGGCATTTTCGACCGGCTGGTTGTCGTAGTTGATAGTTATTCCTAAAGAAATATAGAAATCAAGCGGCAGATCGTATTTCATATCGAAAATAAAATCGGAACGCCAACGTCTTTTCTCAGTAAAACTTGGATATGCGTAAATACTTGTTAAAAGATTAAGGTCTCCGAGGTCAAACATATTAAATTCTGTTCCGAGAAAACCTTCCATACTGGTTCTGTCGGTCGATTCAACTGAATAGTTTTCACTGTTGAGGTTGGCTCCGCCAAGAAATGCCCAATATACACTGTTAGTATGAACAATATATTTACCGGCACCAATCTTAAATGTTGTTCTGAGTCTGAGATTTTGTTCGGTGTTAGAGAGAAAATCAAGTGATGCCGGGAGATACCAGTCTTTGGGCAATAGCATTTTATAAAGAAGTCCGGATTCAATTCTTTTTATCGAATCCGCATCATCCTGATTTGAAAGAATAGTATTGTAATATGAGTCGAGTGACCATGTATTTGTTAAATAACCGATGTTGCTTCGGGAGCTGAATTGTCTGAAGTTGTTGGCTTTGGTCAGGTTTACGCCGAGAGCAATTGAAGCATGTAAACGATCGCTGAAAGTTTTGTCAACTGATTTCATCAGGACGATATCGTTAATGTTATTTATGGTGGTAGTATCATTATCACCGGTAAGGTGTATCTTTCCGTCGGCTGTAGTTCGAAGAGTGCCTTCGTGTCTGGTTCCGTCAGATAAAGTAATGGTTACGAATGAAGATGTATAAATCTCTTTTATTTTTTTCAGTTCAATCTTAAAATCGGTATCGCTGTAATCCGTTTCCATAACAAGAACACCTTTATCCATTAATTTTATTTCACCTGCAATTACATTTCCATTATAAAAAACAAGGGAATCGTTCCGGCTGTACAGAAACATTGGCATAGTCAGCAGAAAAAATAATAGCAATGATGTTTTCATGTTAAGGATTCCGAAATATTTTTCAATATATAAAAATGTATACTTAAAATCCATCAGATAACTGTAAACATCAGGATGAAGACCTGATGGCTGTATAAAAAAGGAAACAAACAATATGTAAATTAGTTCTTAACGAGTATAAAATCTTACTTCATTCATAAATAGTATCATTTAAATTTAGTTATTTTGACGAGGTATAAAAAGCAAATAAAATGGAATCGATAAAAGAGATATTCAGAATAGGGCGGGGGCCTTCAAGCAGTCATACGATGGGGCCGAATCTTGCGGCTAAAAAGTACAGGAAAAGGCATCCGGATGCAAAGAAATTCAGGGTTACGTTGTTTGGAAGCCTGGCTCTTACCGGTAAAGGCCACCTAACTGATGTTGCCGTTAAAGATGCCTTGCATCCTGCCGAAACAGAAATAATCTGGAAAAAGGATGAAAAGAAACCTTTTCATCCCAATGCAATGGAATTTGAGGTTGCTGACGAGGGAGAAGAAAAAGACAAATGGCTTGTTTACAGTGTTGGTGGAGGAAAAATTGTAGATGATTCTGAAAAAGATTCCTCACCCAGGATGATTTATAAACAAAAAAACATGCATGATGTACTTATGTATTATAAAGATACCGGCAAAACATTCTGGGAGCTTGTTTTTGAAACCGAAGGTGACGGAATAAAAGAGTATCTTCAGGAAGTGTGGGATGCGATGAAATCAGCTATCGACAGAGGTGTTGTGAAAGAAGGATTGATACCCGGGGGATTGAAGCTTCAGCGTAAGGCTGCATCTTACTACATAAAATCAAAAAGAATGAAAGATCACCTGTCGAATATGACCAGATTGTTTGCTTATGCACTTGCCGTGTCGGAAGAGAATGCCTCGGGAGGTGTTGTGGTGACGGCACCTACCTGTGGTTCGTCGGGAATCCTGCCGGCAGTACTGAAGATAACGCAAGAGCATTATGACCTTAGTGACGAATATATCATAAGAGCATTGGCCACAGCCGGACTCATAGGCAATATTGTTAAGTATAATGCATCAATCTCAGGTGCGGAAGTTGGATGTCAGGGTGAGGTTGGAACAGCATGTTCGATGGCTGCAGGTGCAGCCGCACAGCTTGCCGGAGGTTCTCCTGCTCAGATTGAATATGCTGCCGAAATGGGGCTTGAACATCATCTTGGTCTTACCTGTGATCCTATAAACGGACTGGTTCAGATTCCATGTATTGAGCGTAATGTTCATGCTGCAGCCAGGGCTTTTGACTCGGCACGATATTCATTGCTTTCAGATGGCAGACATTTTATAGGTTTCGATGTGGTAACTAAAGTAATGAAGGAGACAGGTAAAGATTTGCCAAGTCTATACAGGGAAACAGCACTTGGAGGTCTTGCCATCTTCGGGGATAAGGATTTTGTTGATAATTAAAATCGTAGTTACATGTCAAGATAGATAAGTATTCCTGCCGATACCTGATAAAGTTCGGGACCTTTGTCCTTTTCGAAAAGAGGAGAAAAGTAATAGTCGGCAAATATATTTATTGCCCTGTATCCGGCCCGGACGGTTAAACCGTATCGCCACCGGGTCAGATTAAAATTGTCTTTGTATTTCTGTTTAGAATCATCGCTGTAAATAATTTTTGTGTGTGAGCCAAGACGCACTCCGCCTGTTGCTCCTGCTGAAAAATAGAGAGGCCACATTTGATGTCCTCCGGTCGGTATCTGAAACTCAAGTAAAATGGGTGCATTGAGATAGATTGTTGTAAGTTTGTTTTTGTTGATAGGCTCAGGGTCGGTATAGTAGGTGGTTTCTCCTGTTGTTTCATCTTTAGTAAGGATGTATTGACTGTCGAAACGATAATTGTTCCATTCCACTCCCAGTCCGGTTACAAGTCCTATATTTCCACGGCGTTGCAGATTTATGCTTTGCTGCCACATGTTAAGAGCCACTCCCACCGATTTACCAGCATTCATGTTCATATACATATATTCATCAGGAAAATTAAAAGAACCATCTGATGTTATGAGATTGTTGTAGCCTATGTTTATTCCCGACCAGTGGCCTTTAAATTTGCGCGGCGCTTTTTTTAACTCTTTCATCCTTTTGTCATTGTAAATGTAGTCAGGGTTATTGTTGTTTTTCTTGTTTACAATTTCAACCCTGTCGCTCCAGATACGAACAACGGTAGAGTCGTTAAATATTGAATCATTCAGAATAGTTGTATTTTCATTTGCTATCGAGATGGTTGTGTCTGTTACATCTGAGTTGCTGTTTAAACTAATGGCGTTGGAGATACCTGAATAATCTGTGATTTTACCAAACTTGTCTATTTTAACTTTTTTCCCGTTAAGTATGGCATCAGCCATGTCATTGTTGAAATCCCCGATCATATCAAACTTCACAGGAATAATTTCATTTCCTTTTTCATCAATATACCCGAATTTGCCATTCCTGTAAACTTTTGCCATGCCATTTTTAAAATCCCATATTTTAGAGTATTTTACAGGGATTATCTCATCACCGTTTTCATTTATATAACCGAAATATCCGTTTCGGTAAACCATTGCTTTTCCGTTTCTGAAGTCCCATATTTTCGAATATTTTACGGGAATTATTTCGTCACCATTTTCATTAATGTAACCGAAATATCCATTCCGGTAAACCATTGCTCTTCCGTTTTCGAAGTCCCATATCCGTGTGTACCTTACAGGAATTATTGTATTCCCGTTTTCATCAATATAACCAAAATATCCGTTTTTATATACACGGGCTTTTCCATTTTTAAAATCCCATATTTGTGTGTATTCAGGTGGAATTATTTCATGGCCTGATTCATCGATATACCCGATCTTGCCGTTTTTCAGAACTCTTGCCATTCCGTTCTCAAAATTCCAGATACGGTCATAAACAGGAGGGATAATTTCTCTTCCCGATTTATCAATAAAGCCGATTTTACCATTCTTCAGAACTTTTGCTTTTCCGTTTTCGAAACCCCATATCTGGTTATATACCGGTGGAGCAAGCTTTACACCATTCAGGGTATAAAGCCCGATTTTATTGCCTTTCAGAACCTTCACAATGTTATCTTCTCCCAGGTCCCATATCTGGCTGAATTCACAAGGAACCAGCAGTGTCCCGTCTTTAGCTGCAATACCATAGTTGTTTCCTTTACGTACTTTGTAAAATCCTTCACTGAGTTTCCAGCTGCCGTCGTATTTATTCAGACCGTTTTCCTGTCCGGAAACCTGTATGCCGGGAATAATCATTAGAGAAAACAGCAATATGAATATGTATCTTTGCATTATGTCTTTTTTTTAGTATCACATAATAGTTGCATTGGTCTGATCAGAAATTAACCAGAGTAAAGCCGATGGAATAAGGATAAAGCTCGGGGCCTTTCCCATCCATGTAGAGAGTTGAGAAATTATATGATGCAAAAAACTTTATCCATCTGTAGCCCATTCTGACCATAACACCGTATTGAAACGGGTTGAGGTTAAGATCGCCTTTGTATTTTTCTTTTGATTTTGTTCCGTTGTCTTCATACACAACCTTTGTATGTCCTTTTACGAGAAATCCGGCATAAGGTCCTGCAGATATGAAGAATCTGTTATTGTCTTTGTTTGTTGGTATCTGAAACTCAAAAAGAAACGGAAAGTTTATATAACTGGTGGTAAGTTTGTTTTTGGTTACAGTACGATTCTCTTCAGGCCGGCCTGTTGTGTTCCCGTCGTCATCAAGTTCAATGATATAATTATTGTCGGTACGGTAGTTATAAAAAGTCCAGCTTGCCCCTATGACTGCCCCTATGGTGTTTTTGTTTCTCTGGAAGGGAATGCTGTATTGTAGAAAGTTCAGACCTACCGATAATGATTTGCTGTTGTGAAGATCCATGAACTCCCCTTCCGGTGGCAGAACCGTTGTAAATCCGGATGCCATATATCCGTTGAAACCAAGGTCGATACCTGTAAAATGACCTTTGAATTTTGTAACCGGCAGGCGTACCATACGTAATCGTCCTCTGTTGTGTTCTTCTATAACCTCAAACTTGTTTCTTCCCAGTGTAATTGCGGTTACTGTATCGGAATAGTTATTGACCTCAAGTTTTCCTCCCAGAATATTTACTGTGGTTTTGTCCGGGTTCTCTTCAACTTCTATTATGTTCTTTATATTTCCTTTCTTTTCGTTGTTCTCCTGAGAATACAGGTTAGTTACTGAAGATATTCCGAAAACAAGGATAAGACTTAAAAAACTTATTTTTTTCATAGTGCGGATTTTAATACTTTCTGTTTATAGTTTGATAGTACGACGAACAGATGTATCGTTATGTTACAGGTTGGAAAAATATTTTTGTGCTGCCGGGGTGGTGTGAGGAGTCTCTGGGTTATGTAGTTGTAATAATGTTTCTTAGTATTTTACTAATGCGAAGTTTTTGATGGTTTATACGATGCTTATGCTATTACGGGAGTCCGGATGTTAAGATCTGCTTTACCACGTTTGTATCTGCATCTGACCAGTCAAGGTTCTGCAATTCATTTTCAGTTATCCATTTCATTCCGGAGTGTTCTTTTAATTTTATTTTTCCAGATGTTAGTTCTGCATAGCAGGGAAGCAAACGGATAGTTATGTCAGGATATGTATGTGTAACAGGTTGTAGCCAACCGGTTACTTTAATTTTGACATCAAGTTCTTCTTCAATTTCTCGTTTGATACACTGTTCGGGGGTTTCATCTTTTTCAACTTTTCCTCCCGGAAATTCCCACTTCTCCGGTCTTGCTTTTTGTTTGCTACGGCGTGTAGCAAGTATTTTTTTGTGGCGGATAATTACAGCACAGGCTACATCAATGCTTTTCATGGGAATAATATCTTTCGGTTAAATCAATGTTTTGTTTTTGTGTAAACAATAAATGGTCATTAGTATTGTAGAATAATTATAATTTAATTTCGGTGTGGTCTTTAGTTCTGCTCAAATTTCAGTTCCTGATGTTCAATCAGGTTTTAATTCATTCTTTGTGCCGGACTGTATACATACAATAATCCCGCCATATGCAGTTTAAGCTGCAGGAGAGGCGGGATTACAGACTGTTTTATACCAATTTTTTCAGTACTTCACGTAAACTGACTTTATCGGCAATTATATCTCTGAGTTTTTCTATTTTAACACGCTCCTGCTGCATTGTATCACGATGACGTATTGTTACAGTGTTATCTTCCAAAGACTGGTGATCGATAGTGATACAGTACGGAGTTCCGATTGCATCCTGCCGGCGGTAACGTCGTCCTATTGAATCTTTTTCATCGTACTGGCAGTTGAAGTCGAACTTTAGGTCATTTACAATTTTCTTTGCAAGTTCCGGCAGCCCGTCTTTTTTAACCAAAGGCAATACTGCGAGCTTAACTGGTGCAAGAACGGGAGGAAGGTTAAGTACCACACGTGTTTCTTTTTTGCCGTCTTTTCCCTCTATTTCTTCTTCGTTGTATGCTCCGGCAAGAACAGAAAGGAACATACGGTCTACACCGATAGAGGTTTCGATTACGTATGGCACATAATTTTTGTTCAGTTCGGGATCAAAATACTGAAGTTTTTTACCGGAGTATTCCTGATGCGATGAAAGGTCGAAGTCGGTACGGGAGTGTATACCTTCTACTTCCTTGAATCCGAAAGGCATCTTAAATTCAATATCGGTAGCAGCATTTGCATAATGCGCCAGCTTGTCGTGGTCGTGGAAACGGTATTTTTCATCACCCATACCTAACGACTTGTGCCACTTCATCCTTTTTTCTTTCCAGTATTCAAACCATTTAAGTTCTTCGCCGGGACGAACAAAGAACTGCATTTCCATCTGTTCGAACTCGCGCATGCGGAATATAAACTGGCGGGCTACAATTTCGTTACGGAATGCCTTACCAATTTGTGCAATACCGAAAGGAAGTTTCATACGTCCGGTTTTCTGAACGTTGAGATAGTTTACGAAGATACCCTGAGCGGTTTCCGGTCTAAGGTAAATTTTCTGGGCACCATCGGCTGTTGAACCCATTTCGGTCGAAAACATCAGATTGAACTGACGCACTTCTGTCCAGTTTTTTGTTCCCGATACCGGATCAACTATTTCGTAGTCAATTATTATCTGGCGAAGTTCTTCCAGGTCGTTGTCGTTGAGAGCTTTTGTGAAACGGCTGTGTATTTCATTCAGTTTTTTCTGATTGGCAATAACACGCGGATTGGTTTCACGAAACTGTTTTTCATCAAAAGAGTCGCCAAAACGTTTTTTTGCTTTTGTTATTTCTTTGTTGATCTTTTCTTCAATTTTCTGCATCAGGTCTTCTATCAGAACATCGGCTCTGTAACGCTTTTTACTGTCTTTGTTGTCAATAAGCGGGTCGTTGAATGCATCAACGTGTCCCGATGCTTTCCATACCGTAGGATGCATAAAGATGGCTGCATCAAGGCCCACCACATTATCGTGAAGCAGGACCATTGAGTCCCACCAGTATTTTTTTATGTTGTTTTTAAGCTCAACTCCATACTGACCGTAGTCGTACACTGCAGCAAGTCCGTCATAAATTTCACTTGATGGGAAAACGAATCCGTATTCTTTACAGTGTGCAACTAATTTTTTAAAAACATCTGCCTGTTGTGCCATATTTTTTAAAGTGTTAAATTATTAATGTGTTGAAGTGTTTTAGTATTAATAGGTTCTGAGGTTTTATGTCTGAGGTGTTTTTCGGCTATATGCCTGTGTTTATGTTCGGGCTTGATAAAAAGCCCGGTTATTTACGTTTAAAGCAATAAATTTTATTTCTTTTTTATCCTTTAAAGAGATATTTAAAATAGCTATCCCCTCCTTTTTTGGAAGGGATGGCATTATTAATTTTTCATCGACCGCCTGTCGCCGGCATGGCTGGGGATTGTTCCGTTCAGAAGGCCGTAATATTCGTTCATGTCCGAAAAGAGTTTTTTTGCTTCTTCAAGTTCCGGATCATCTTTCAGCCCGAACTGAATAGCTCCTTTCTGATAGTAGTAACGTTTCACTATTTCGATGCCGAGAAGTTCTTTTATTTCGTCACTGAACATATCGAGGTCTTTGTTTACATCAAGTTTCAGCATTTTCTGAAGTTCCCCGAACTGTTCTTTTGCAGCATCATAATAGCCCTCTTTCTGCGCTGTTTCCTTCATCTCATCGAACATCTCCTGTGTTTTCGATTCATATTTAAAATCTTTCTGGGCAAGAACATATTGTTTAAAGTCATTAAAAATGTCATCAGTAACTGTAAAATCGTTTACAGGAGGAATTGAAGGATGTTTAAGAGTAAAATCTGTTGCATAGTTAAAGAACATCTGCTGCATCACAAGTGCATATGTAATGTTACCGTATTTTTTCTGTTTTACTTTAATGTCAGGAGAAATGCCACCTCCGTCATATACCGGTCGTCCGTTCTTTGTTTTGAATTCACGAATAAGTGAATCGGGTACAAGACCAACGCTTCCGTCTTCGTTGCGGTGAGAGTAATCAACAGCCTGTATACATCTGCCCGAGGGGATATAATATTTGGCAGTTGTTACTTTCAGTTTGGCATTGTATGCCAGGTTACGTGTTGTCTGAACAAGCCCCTTGCCGAATGTGCGCTGACCTATAAGAACTGCACGATCCATATCCTGTAAAGCTCCCGAAACAATTTCTGATGCCGATGCCGAACCTCTTGAAACAAGTACAACCAAAGGCATAACAGTATCAACCGGCTGACGGTTTGCTTTATAAACTTTATCCCACTGTTTTACTTTACCACGGGTACTTACCACTTCTGTTCCGCTCGGGAGAAACAGGTTTGCAATTTTCACAGCTTCATCAAGCAGTCCGCCGGGATTTCCGCGAAGGTCGAAAATTATTTTTTTTGCTCCCTGCTTGTCACGAAGGTCTGTAAATGCATCTTTAACATTACGGCTGCATCCCTGTGTGAAGTTATTCAAAACGATGTATCCGGTTTCGTTGTCAACCATTCCATACCATGGTACCGGATTTATTTGTATCTTTTCTCTTGTTATTTCTATGTTAAGAGGTTTTTTCACACCCGGCCTTTCAATCTTGAGCTCAACTTTTGTGTTGGCAGGGCCTTTAAGCATTTCGCTAACCTGTTTGGTTGTTTTTCCTTTGACATCTTTTCCGTCTATTTGTATAATTTTATCTCCGGCTTTCAGTCCTGCCTTTTGAGCAGGAAATCCCTCATAAGGTTCTGAAATGGCTACATAGTCGCCGAGTTTTGTTATTACAGCACCTATACCTGCGTATTCACCCGTAGTCATAAATTTAAAGTCCTCGAGTTCCGATTCCGGAATATAAGTTGTGTAAGGGTCAAGTGATTCAAGCATGTCATCGATGCCTGTTTTTATGAGTTTGCCGGGATCTATTTCATCAACGTAGTAGCTGTTCAGTTCTCTGAATAGTGTGTAAAATATATCAAGGTTTTTAACTATCTCGAAATTTCTCTGGTCATTGTTGAAGCTAACCAGTCCTGCAGTCATTGAAAGGATAAGTATCAGAGATACACTCCATTTGAGCTGCTTTTTCTTCATCAGATTTTTCATCTTTTATTTCCTGTTAAAATTATTTCTTGTTTTTTCTGTCTTTATTCTCAATCAGATAGGACACAAAGTTAATATTTCCGATAAAAAAGCCATTGAATTAACCTTTAAAGTTTCGGGGAAATTTGACATGTACGATTCAGTACATTCTTTAAGTGGTATAAATATTTTTCAGTGTGGTGAATCAACAAATGTGTTCACTGGGATTGTTCGGAGTGTCCGTAGTCGTACATAATAAAATTAAAAACAGTGATGTTTAAAATCCCGAACAAGGCCGTAATATTGCTTGAGTCAGGCAGTTGTAGTTGATGGCATAACTCTTGTTAAACTTTCAGAAAATACTTCGCGATTATGAGTAATAAAATCATACGGTTAGAGAATCTTCATAAATCATATGTTATGGGAAAAAACTCTCTTCATGTTTTAAAAGGTATCGACATGAATATTGAAGAGGGAGAGATGGTTGCGATTATGGGATCATCGGGTTCGGGGAAATCCACATTGCTTAATATTCTGGGTATTCTCGATAATTACGATGAAGGAGCTTATTATCTTAACGATATCCTCATACGTAAAATGAGCGAGAAAAAAGCTGCGCAGTTCAGGAATAAATATATCGGGTTTATTTTTCAGTCGTTTAATCTTATCTCATTTAAAACGGCACTGGAGAATGTTGCTCTTCCGTTGTATTATCAGAACGTAAATCGTAAGAAAAGAAACGCGATAGCACTTGAGTACTTAGATCGTATGGGGCTTAAAGAGTGGGCCCATCATCTTCCGTCGGAAATGTCGGGGGGCCAGAAGCAACGTATCGCGATAGCACGGGCATTAATCTCGAAGCCAAAAATAATCCTGGCCGATGAACCAACAGGAGCTCTGGATACACAAACATCGTATGAGGTGATGGATATTCTTCACGAAGTAAATGAATCCGGCATCACAGTTATAATTGTAACACACGAAACTGATATTGCTGACAGGACCCAGCGCATAATCCGTCTCAGAGACGGACTTATTGAGTCCGGAGAATCTGTAAATACGGGGGCGGAAACATCAGCTGTTGCAGGTTAATTCATAAATACTGACTCCAAAACTATGATAGATTATTTTGAAGAAATAATATCAACTCTGAAACAGAATAAACTGCGTGCCATAATGACCGGTTTTAGTGTTTCGTGGGGAATATTTATGCTTATTATTCTTCTTGGCTCGGGTAAAGGGCTTGAGCACGGTATGGAATATAACTTTTCGAATACGGTTAAAAATTCAATATGGGTATACAGTGGAAAAACATCGGAATCTTACGACGGGCTGAAGGCCGGTCGCCGTATTCAGTTCACTAACGAGGATTATGATATGCTTAAGCAGAAATTGTCGGGGATTGATAATATTTCGGGACGGCTGTATCTGTTCGATGAACTTATGGTGACGTACAAAAATGAGTATGGTAAGTATAACGTTACTTGTGTGATGCCCGAATTTGGTAAAATAAAGATTATGGATTTCAACAAAGGCCGGTTTCTGAACTATTATGATACTAAATATTTCCGAAAGGTGGCTGTGGTGTCAGAACCAATAGTGGATGTACTCATGAAGGGCGTTGATAAGCCGGTTGGAAAGTATATTAAGCTTGGTGGAATTCCGTTTAAAATAGTAGGTGTTTTTACAGACCCCGAAGACAAAAAAAGCAAAGATATTTATATTCCTCTTTCGACCGGACAACGTGTGTTTAACGGTGGAAATAAAATACGCAATTTAGCTATCTCAACAGAAGCAACAACTGTTGCAGGAAACAAAAAAATAGAAAATCAGCTGAGAAACCTCCTTGCCCGGAAACACAGGTTTTCGGTTGATGATAAGAAAGCCATTTATGTGAATAATACACTTGAACATTTTAAGCAGGCTCAGGGTGCATTTGCAGGAATAAACGGTTTTATATGGGTAATTGGTGTGATGACTATTATAGCAGGAATTGTCGGGGTCAGCAATATTATGATAATTCTTGTTAAGGAACGTACAAAAGAGATAGGTATACGTAAGGCCATCGGTGCTTCACCCGGTTCTGTTGTCCGGCTTATTCTTTCGGAATCGATACTGATTACAAGCATTGCCGGCTTTACAGGTTTGCTGCTTGGAATGGGGGTCTTGTTTATTGTAGACAAGATTGTAAGTAAAGCCATTGAAAATGGTGCCGATCAAATGAATTATATTTTTAATCATCCGTCGGCTGATTTTAATATTGCTATTACAGCAACACTTGTGCTGATACTTGCGGGCCTTATTGCCGGTTATGTGCCTGCCAAAAGGGCTGCTGCAATTAAACCTATTGAAGCGTTGCACGATGAATAGCAATATTATAGATGTTTTACGGCAACGTTGTTACAACAGTGCTTTTGCCGGATTGATAATCAGAATAAAACAGGAATTAATTGTTCATTACTTTAGTATTTAAACTATGTTCGACAGAGACAGATGGCATGAAATAATCAGCGCAATTAAAAAAAACAAATTGCGAAGTGCACTAACGGCATTCGGTGTGTTCTGGGGAATTTTTATGCTTGTTGTGATGATTGGTGCCGGTAATGGACTAAAAAACGGTGTTTATGAAGGAGTAAAGGATTTTGCAACAAACAGTGCTTTCGTCTGGACTCAATCAACAACTGTTCCTTACAAAGGATTCAAAAGAGGAAGGGACTGGAATTTTACCAATAAGGATATGCAGACACTTCGCGATCAGGTTCCTGAACTTGATGTGATTGCTCCGCGTCTGTCAGGTTGGAAGATTAACAGAGGAGAAAATGTTGTGAGAGGGAAAAAAGCGGCATCGTTCAGTATAAATGGTGATTATCCTTCATATCGTAAAATAGATCCTTGTGTAATGGTATACGGTCGATACATAAACAATGATGATATAAGTGAAAAACGTAAAGTTTGTATAATAGGCGAAAGGGTTTACGAAGTGATGTTCGACGAAGGAGAAGATCCGGTGGGCAAATACCTTAGAGTTAATGGTGTATACTTTAAAGTAATAGGTGTTTTCAGATCGAAAAATCCTAAAATAAATATCGGTTCGGACAAGAAGGAGAGTATTTATCTGCCTTTCACAACCATGCAGCACACTTTCAACTACGGCGACAGGGTACACTATTTTGCCATGACCGCCAAAAAAGGTTATCCGGTGGATAAGGTTCTTGATAAAGTGATAAATGTTCTAAAAAAACAGCATAAGATAGCTCCGTCGGATCAGGGAGCAATTGGCAATTTTAACCTTGAAAAAGAGGTCAGAACAATTGGTTATGTTTTTATTGGTATCAACCTGCTGATTTGGATCGTAGGTATAGGAACCCTTATTGCAGGAGCAGTGGGTGTGAGTAATATTATGCTGGTAATTGTAAAGGAACGTACAAAAGAGATTGGTATACAGAGGGCAATCGGAGCCCGTCCGTGGACCATAATAAGTCAGATAATTACCGAATCGGTGTTTCTTACAACAATTGCGGGATTTGTAGGGCTGGCGTTCGGAACTATGGTTCTGAAGCTGGTAAGTACGGCCATAGAACAGAACGCGGGACAGGGTGAGGATGAGATGTTCTTTATTAATCCTGAAATAGGTGTTGTGGTAGCAGTAAGTGCTTTTGTAATATTGATTGTTACCGGAGTGGTTGCCGGACTTATTCCTGCCAGAAAAGCCGTACAGATTAAACCGATAGAGGCGTTGAGACATGAATGATTCCGGGGCTTTGTGGTTGATGTGTTATGCTGTAAAATGGTTAAGTCATAAAACAAAAAGTTATCAGTTAATGGCTAAATGGTCAAAAAATTAAGTAAAACAATATAAACTGAATCAAAATGAAAAAGTTTTTAAAAGCAGGGTTGTTTCTGGTTTTCTTAGGGTTGGTATTCTGGGTTTTTTATTACTTGTATGAGCAATCAAAAGCAGATCCGGTAGTTTATAAAACCGAGAGTCCGGAGTATCGTGATATCGTTGAAAAAACGGTCGCTACCGGATCGGTTGTTCCGCGCAAAGAGATTGAAATAAAACCGCAGGAGTCGGGTATAATACAAGAGCTTTATGTGGAGCCGGGTGATATGGTGAAAAAAGGTGACTTGATAGCCAAGATACAAATTATACCTGAGATGATACAGGTGAATAATGCCGAGTCGCAGCTTCGTATAGCCGAAATAAATTTTAAAAATGCGGAGATAGAATTTAATCGTGAAAAAGAGCTTTACGAAAAAGGTGTTATTCCCGAATCTGAGTTCCTTTCCCAGAAATTAAAATATGAAACTGCAAAAGAGAATAAACAGGCGGCATATGACCATTTGCAACTTATTAAGGAGGGTGTAACAAAAAGCATGGGTTCACAAACCAATACACTGATAAAATCGACAGTAGAGGGAATGGTGCTTGATGTGCCCGTGGAAGTAGGGAATTCAGTAATAAAAAGTAATACTTTTAACGATGGTACCACCGTTGCTGTTGTGGCCAATATGGGCGATATGATTTTTAAAGGAAAGGTGGATGAAACCGAAGTGGGTAAAATAAAAAAAGGAATGAACCTGCTTCTTTCCATCGGGGCACTCGAAGAGGATACATTTAAAGCTGTACTAGAATATATTGCACCCAAGGGTGTTGAGGAAAACGGAGCTATACAGTTTGAAATTAAAGCAGATGTTAAGTTAAAAGATAATAAATTTATACGGGCCGGATACAGTGCAACTGCCGATATTGTTCTCGATCGTCGTGACAGTGTTTTGTCGGTGAGTGAAAAACTGCTTCAGTTTTCAAACGACACTACTTATGTTGAGGTTGAAACGGGTGAACAGACTTTTAAACGAAGGGATATAAAAACCGGTCTTTCTGACGGTATAAATGTTGAAATATTAAGCGGGTTGAAACAGGATGATAAAATTAAGGTCCCGATGTAATTGTTTATGTACGAAACCAGATAAACAAAACAACTTTGATTCTGTTAGGTCTGGCTTATATGTTAGCTGTTTGATAAATTTAAAATATCTGAAAAAGATGAAGACAAAAATATTTTCTATTATTCTGTTTTTAATGGTACCACTGCTTAAAACCGGGGCACAGGATACAACAGCAGTCTGGTCGCTCGAAAAGTGCATAAATTATGCATATGACAACAATATTTCTATTAAACGTCAGGTCTTGAACACAAAACATCAGGAGACACAACTGAACCAAAGCAGAATGAACAGGCTGCCTGACCTGAATGCTCAAATGGGTTATAATTTCAATTTCGGTTATACCTGGATACAGCAGGAAGCAACCAATGTGGATCGTAACACCCAGTCTTTTAATACCGGAGTGGGTAGTAATGTGTCTCTGTTTAAAGGGCTGAGCCTCAATAATGCCATTAAAAGAGATCAGCTTAACCTGTTGGCTGCAATGAAAACCACCGAAAAGATAAAGAATGATATTTCATTACAGATAACCGGATACTATCTACAGATATTGTTCGATAAAGAATTGCTGAATGTTGCTAAAGAGCAGTTACGGACTACCGAACTTCAAGTGAAAAGAACTAAAGAACTTGTAGATGCCGGGAAGCTTGCAAAGGGAAAATATCTTGAAATAAAATCGCAGGCAGCTAAAGAACAGTTGAATGTTACCATGCAAGAGAACAATCTGTCCATTTCGTTGCTGAATCTTGCTCAGTTGCTTGATTTAAAAGATACCAGAAACTTTGATATTGTTACTCCCGTGATAGGAGAAACAGCAACCGGGTTGCCTGAACCTCCGGAGGATATTTATGCAAAGGCTCTGGATATTATGCCTCAGATAAAAGGTTATGAGTATACACTTCAAAGTTCAGAGTATGAGCTTAAAATGGCAAAAGGAGGTTATTATCCGAATCTGAGTCTGAATTTCGGACTGGGAGCTAATGCCAACTGGCTTAATGATGACCCTAACGGATATAACCGTCCATTATGGGATCAGCTTGAATCCACCCGTAATTACTATATCGGGGCATCTTTGAGGATTCCTCTTTTCAATAAGATGCAGGTCCGCAACAGTGTGAAAAATGCTCAGCTCGGCGTGATAGATGCACGTTACAGGCTTGAACAGGAGAAACTGAACCTGCGTAAAGATATTCAGAAAGCTTATGCAGATGCTGTTGCGGCATTTAAGAAGTATCAATCAAGTTATGATGCTGTTGAATCGTACAGTGAATCGTTTCGGTATACTCAGGAGAAATTTAACGTTGGGATGGTGAATTCAGTTGATTATAATGTTGCAAAAACCGATTACCTGAAAGCTCAGTCCAACATGCTTCAGGCTAAGTATGAGTACCTTCTAAGAATGAAGATCCTTGATTTTTACAGAGGACTCCCCCTTAAACTTTAGAATACTTATAATATAAAAAGGCTGTTCAGACAAACAGTATTTTTAAAATGGATTACTCACCAGTAGATTATGTGTTGTGTCTGAACAGCCTTTTTTATTCTGTGTTTACTTGTTATAAAAGTCGTATATGTGTTTAAGTAATGTATCCTGTTTGCATTCAAGCAATGCCCTTTTCAGTTTTTTCTCATAGCTCATCTCCTGTTGTACATCATACGAAACAAGTGACAGGAATTCTTCATCCTGTGAGCCGTAAAAAATCAGATTGTGTATATGTACATCGGTTAGAAATCCGAATAGTTTTTCTGCTTCGTCCTTCATTCCGGCTTTCCACATTAGTTTTACAAAACCAACATTGCCATCGTGGTATGGGGCGGTTTCAACAGGATATTCTTTAAGCGATCTTTTAATTATTTCAACAGCTTCTTTTTGTTTGTCTTCTTTCAATAGCGCTGATATGAGCCTGTTAAGTGAAGCGCGGTATCTCATAATATCGAATGTTGATCTGGAGAAGTAATCATAATAGGCTTTATCCTGTTCTCCCAGGTTCATCCGGTTCATATAAATATCGTACATTCGTTCAGGTTTAATGAAACCATTTCTGTTGCCGGCAGACGAATCGGGTGTGAGCTTAAAAACAGGCATAAGCAGTTCCAGGTGTCTGTTCAGTCCTGAGTAAACATCTGGAGATGAGCCGACAGTCAGGTATACCGGTCTTTTTGTCAATCCGTTCGACAACAAATCAAGCATTACGATGTCGTTTTTATAAAGTACCTCTTTAGGGTTGGTCCATCTGGTTGCAGATGAGTCATTGTTTACAATAAGGAAGTTTCTTGTGGGAGAATAGTCAATAAACCTGCCGTTACGCAAAGGCAGTTTTGTTTCCTTCTTATCACTGCCGATAAACCGTACAACTTTTTTCAGGTCGACAAACTCTTTACTTTTGTCAAGAAGAAGTGCATTATCGAGATTTCCCTCTTTATATCGCTCTTTTTTGATGGTAAGGTCAAGAGGCGGAGCATCATTTATTTTATTGTAAAGCTGCATCACACACCAGTCGGCTCCCATCAGGCCGTAATTTATAACTCTGAGATCGGGTCTTACGTTTTCAACTTCCTGTGCGTACCATAACGGATAAGTATCGTTATCGCCATATGTGAAAAGAACAGAACCGTTTTCGCAACTGTTAAGATAGCTTTTGGCCATGTTTCTTGCAAGATATCGGTTCGAACGGTCATGGTCGTCGTAATTGTTTACGAGCAGTATAACCGGCAAAGCAAGGAATGATACAACAACGGCTAATATCGTTCCGATTCTGTTTTTTAGTTTAATTCGCATGTAATGCATAAATCCGTATACCCCAAACCCAATGAAAACTGCATATGCAAAGAAAGAACCCACATAAGCATAGTCGCGTTCCCTGGGCTCAAAGGGGGTCTGATTAAGATAAAAAACAATACCGGGTCCTGTAATGAGTAAAAGCAAAAGGATTTCACGAAGGTAATGGTTCCCTTTTTTTCCAAGCATACTCAGAAATACTATTCCGATTATTCCGAACAGGAAGGGTAACAGGTAATACCGGTTGTGAGCCTTACTGGCAGCCTCCATGTAATTAAGGGTGTCACGTTTTCCAAGCCGAGCAGCATCAATGGATTTGATTCCGGTAATCCAGTTTCCGCGTAATGGCCCGCCGTCGCCTTGTTCGTCATTCTGGCGTCCCGAGAAGTTCCACATAAAATATCTGAAATACATGAACCCTAGTTGATAGTCAAACAGGAATTTCATATTCTGTCCAAATGTAGGAGGTGCGGGACTTTTTATTTTTACACCTGCCCACTGTCGATAACCGTAAATATGTCTCATCTGTGGACTAAACATCCTGGGAAAAAGCATTTTGTCCTTGTCGTTGTACAGATACTTATCGGCTTTTTCAAAAGCTTCATATTTGTCACCTGCTGGCCGGTAGTCGGTTTTATATGTTATTCCTGTGCTCTGGGCTCCGTAATACGGGCCGTAGAGTAAAGGCTTGTCTCCGTATTGTTCACGGTTAAGAAAACTTTCAAGGGCAAAAACGTTTGAAGGGTTGTTCAGGTTAATAGGGGTTTCGGCATTTGCTCTTATTATGATGAGAGCATATGAACTGTATCCGATGAAGTATACCAGGATATTGAGTAAAAGAAAATGGAGTTTTCTTTTTTTGTTGTACGTTTTAAATATTCCGTAAAAAAGACCTCCGAAAAGTAACGCTGCAAAAAGAACAAGGCCTGAATTAAACGGAGCACCGAAACCGTTTACAAGAATTAGTTCAAGCTTTTTTGCCAGCCACAGTCCGTTCTGAATAAATCCGAATAGAATAATTCCAAGTATCAGTAAGCCGTATCCTAATGAAATAAAAAAACGTTTCCATGTAAAGTCATGAAATCTGAACCATACTATCTGAAGAATAACAGGAATGGTAAGCAGGTTGAGCAGATGAACTCCGGTGGAAAGACCCATGAGGTAACTTATGAAAATCAGCCAGCGTACCGAACCTTTCTCCTTACGGGCAAAAGATTCCTCCCATTTGAAAATTGCCCAAATGACCAGTGCCGTGAAGAATATAGATAAAGCATACACCTCCGATTCAACAGCCGAGAACCAGAATGTGTCGGTGAAACCGAATGCCATTGCCCCTATAAATGCAGGGATAAGAATGTTGAGGAATTTAACCGGTGTTTCTGTATTTTCGGGGAATAATTTACGAAACATATTTACCAGAATGGCAAAAAGCAACACTACAGTGGCTGCCGATGCCACTACCGACAGCATATTTGACCAGAATGCAATGCGCGACGGATCTCCGGCAAAAAGAGTGAAAAGCCTGGCAAGTAAAAGATAAAAAGGTGCTCCCGGCGGATGACCCACTTCAAGTTTGGCTATACATGTGATGAATTCTCCACAGTCCCATAAACTAACACTGGGAGCCATTGTTGAAAACAATACACCTCCTGTAATTAAAAACAGTGCAGCTGAAAATATTCTCTGAAGGTTTTTGTTTGTAATCATTCCGGGTAGTTTTATTATTTGTCATGAACTACGAAACTAATTGTTCTTTTCGGTTATTCAAAGAATAAAGCATTACAAAATGGGTGACAACAGGAGCTTTAATGCCGGTAGTTTATGTAAATATTAATTTTGTTACTTCATGGATGCCTGTGTTTATACCATATTTTGCTAAAAATTTCAAGCGTAATTCAGCCGGTTCCTGATGAGTAAAATGTTTTGTGTGCAGAAACAGAGTATATTGCCAGCCGAAAGGCTGTTTAAAAGTTAAAAATGTCAAAAATGTCAAAAAAATATTTTTCTGTTTCGTAATTTATAAAAACTGTTTATCTTTGCATCGCTTTTGAAAGGAAAGCACGTGTTTGTCCCATGGTGTAATGGTAGCACTACAGATTTTGGTTCTGTCAGTCAAGGTTCGAATCCTTGTGGGACAACTCAAATTTAACGAAATCCCCTGATTGTAATGCAGTCAGGGGATTTGTTTTTTGTTACATTTTATCCTGTAATCTGCCA
>JAADEM010000082.1 GCA_013153405.1 Chlorobiota bacterium | reverse complement strand
CCCAATCTTCTTTTTCAGGATTCCAGTCTTCACGAACCTCTACTATGTTGTTATCATCACCATTAGGACGTGACAAAGAGAATGTTCTTACATTTTTCCACTCCTGATCATCCTTATTCCAGTCTATGATCTGATGTGTATATAATTTGCCTTCAGCATCATATTCATAAATACACTGCCACTCATCATCCCACCTATTACCCTCTGTGTCATACGATTTATTTATAAGCTCAAGTAAATTTCCGTCACCATCGTACAGACAGGAATAACTCCAGTAATCTATCCATCTGTTTTCATCATCCAACCAGTTCCGGGTGTTATATCCTGTCAGTTTTCCTTCTTCATTGTAAACCTGAACCTGCTGCCATTTATCAATCCATCTATTCGATGTTTTTTCCCATTCGGAATACATAACTAATATGCTTCCACTGTTAATATTTTGTTGATAACTTTTTTGCCATACATACTCCCAATCACCCATTTCAAGGTTCCATTTCATGGTTTGAGTCTGTAGAACGGTATTATTTTCGGCATATGAATAAACGACACGCTTCCCGTTCTTCCAGGAAGAACCGTCAAAAAACTGAAAAAGATAATCTTTAATATTATTTGAAGCGTCATATTTATAGCTTGATTTTGAATCCAATACCCATTGTCCGCCACTACTCACATAGGTATAAACCGAATCCAGACGGTAATAGAAACTATCTACCACTTCCATTTTCTGACCCTCTAAAAGGTTAAGGTTCATCGCACTAGCACTCAACTCTCCATTTTGAGACCAAATAAAACCCTCCCCTGCGATCAACATCGCCACAATGCCCAAAATTCGTTTCATAATTGTCGTTAATGGTTGTTTTCATTCCTTGATACGGAATGAAACTAAAATGGTTATGATTAATCACCATTTTCTATTTATCAAAGGTAAAAAATATTTCATTCAACTAATAATTACCTACTTTTGTCAAAAACGAAAAAATCACAAAATGACATATAACATCACATCAAAAAAGATATTTTTAGGCAGTGGTTCCCCCCGCCGGAAAGAATTACTAAACAAACTAAAAATCCCATTTGAAACAATCATAAAAAACACTCCCGACGAAACCTATCCACCGGATTTAAGCAAAAAAGATATTCCTGAATTTCTTGCTGTTCAGAAAGCATCCTTTTACCCCGAAATAACAAACCTCGACGCAACAATCCTAATCACAGCAGACACTATAGTTTTATGTAATAATGACATTCTTGGAAAACCGGCAAATTATGACGAAGCTTTTGAGATGTTACGTATGCTTTCCGGACGTTCGCATAATGTTATTACCGGAGTTGCCCTCACCTCAAAAGAGAAACAGAAAACCTTTTCCTGCACCACAAAAGTTTTTTTCAAACAGCTTACAGATGACGAAATAAACTTCTATATCAGAGAGTTCAAGCCATTTGACAAGGCAGGAGCATACGGCATTCAGGAATGGATAGGCATGACTGGTATAACAAAAATTGAAGGTTCATACTTTAATGTGGTAGGACTCCCCGTACAAATGTTGTACACCGCATTACTGAATTTTTAACACTCTGTTTAAGCAAACACTTCACAGGAAAAGACCATAATATAATCTGAAAACTTCTTACCTGAACTACTTGCGGAAATATTTTCAGAGACAAATATTTATAATAGGTCTTTATTCTAAAATATCGTATTTTTGAGTGATTAATAATTAATGTTTTTGACCTATGTTTAAAAGAATCATTCTCCCTCTGCTTTTAATTTTAATTATTGCTTCTCCTGCACGTCCTGATGAGGGCATGTGGATACCGTTACTGCTAAAAAAGTACAACATTGAGCAGATGCAGAAAAAGGGCTTCAAGCTCACTGCGGAAGATATATACAGCATAAACAAAGCCAGCTTAAAAGATGCCGTTATGATATTTGGCGGCGGATGTACCGGAGAGCTAATTTCTGACCAGGGTTTACTTATCACAAATTATCATTGCGGATACCGCCAGATTCAACAGCACAGCAGCGTTGAACACGACTATCTTACTAACGGCTTCTGGGCTATGTCAAAAGAGGAAGAGTTACCCAATCCGGGACTTACCGTAACCTTTCTTAAAAGAATGGAAGATGTCACCGACAGGGTACTGAAAGGCGTTACCGATACTACACCTGAAAAAGAACGTGAAGCGATTATCAGAAAGAATATAAAAGAGATAACAAAAGAAGCAACTGCCGGTAACAACTACCAGGCAATAGTAAAGCCGTTCTTTTACGGAAATCAGTATTTCCTGTTCATAAATGAAATATTTAAGGATGTTCGCCTAGTAGGAGCTCCCCCTTCTGCAATTGGCAAGTTTGGTGGTGATACCGACAACTGGATGTGGCCCCGCCACACAGGGGACTTTTCAGTTTTCCGTATTTATGCCGATAAAAACAATAAACCTGCAGAATACTCAAAAGATAACGTACCATACAAACCGGTTAAACATTTCACTATATCTCTGAAAGAGGTAAAAGAAGGTGATTTCACAATGGTATTCGGATATCCCGGCTCTACCTACGAATACGTACCTTCGTATCACATCAAAATGCTTACTGATTACATAAATCCCAAACTGATTGATGTAAGAACAAAAAAGCTTGACATAATGAACAACTACCAGGAAAAGGATCCGAAGGTACGTATTCAGTATGCAGCTAAAAACGCAAGTGTTTCCAACTCCTGGAAAAGATGGATAGGTGAAAACAAAGGGCTGGCCAAGCTTAATGCAATAGAGAAAAAACAAGAGTTTGAAAAAAGTTTCATTCAGTGGTGTAAGGAAAATCCGGAGCGAAACAAAAAATACGGTTCACTTCTGGAACAATACAAAGATGTATACAGCAAATATGCGGAGTACCGCCTTGCTTATTATTACACATCGGAGTTAATGTTTCGCAACGGAATAGAGCTTGCTATGCTTGCCGGCTCATTCAAACCTCTTACTGCATCAGAAGAAACTCCTGACGAAAACCTGATAAAAGCATTAAAAAATAAGACCAGGAAGTTTTTCAAAGATTACTATCAGCCACTTGATAAGGACATGACATCAATGCTGCTAAAAATGTACAAGCAAAACGTTCCCGAAAAATTTCTCCCTGACATTTACAGCTATATCGATAAACATTTCAAAGGCGACATTGACAAGTACACAGATTACCTTTTTAAAAAATCAATTTTCACAAATGAAAGCAAGGTCAATGAGCTGCTAAACAATACAGGCAAGAAAACACCAAAACAAATAGAGAAAGACCCTGCATTCAAACTTTACAACAGTTTTATTGAGAATTACAAAACAAAAATTTCACCTGAGTTAAAGAAACTCACACTAAAACTTAACGAGTTGAACCGGAAATATATGGCTGCACAGATGGAATTCGAAAAAGACAAGGTATTTTATCCGGATGCCAACTTCACATTAAGAGTTGCCTATGGTAACGTTAAAGGATATGACCCAAGAGATGCCGTACATTACAAATTTCGGACAACATTAAAAGGAATAATCGAAAAAGACAACCCTGAAATTTACGATTATAACGTTCCTCAGAAACTGAAAGAGCTTTACAAAAACAAAGATTACGGACAGTACGAAACAGACGGAACTGTTCCGGTTTGTTTTGTGGCAACCAACCACACAACAGGTGGAAACTCTGGAAGTCCGGTTCTTAATGACGAAGGACAACTGATAGGCATAAACTTCGACAGGGCATGGGAAGGAGTAATGAGCGACCTGATGTTCAATCCTGAACAATGCCGCAACATTTCACTTGATATGCATTATATGCTGTTTTTAATTGACAAGTTCGCCGGTGCCGGTTATCTGCTCGATGAAATGACAATTGTGAAGTAACCTTTGTCCGGTGTCCGGTTATCGGTATTCAGTAGTCTGTATTCAGTGATCGGTGGTAATTGCAAATACACAAAAAAGTAAATGAAAGACTGGAGAGATTTTATTATATTTGCGAGATTTTAATTTTTCAGGGTTAAAATATTACAATTTAAAACATTCTACCCTGTTTTTATAACAAATAAAAAGATTTAAGTAAAAAACCAAACACAATTTGAGCTATGCAGTTAGAGGGGAATCCAAAAGTTTTTCTCCGCAAGGAGGCGCAAGAGTTTATTAATTTGTATGCATCACTGGGGGAACGTGCTGAAGTATTGCTTCCGAATTTCATTTTCGACAATCTGAAAGCATTCGTACGCCTGTGTTACGAAGAACCTGATGATCCTGCACGTCAGCAGGCAGAGATACAAAAGTATCTTCTGAAATTCAGGGAAGAGATACCCGGTTATGTTGATGTTTCACTTATGCTTTATCCTCACGAGGATTCAAAAGCATTTGTTTACACCTCTCTTAAACAGGAATTCAACAAACGGCTGACAGAGCTCATTGATAACGATGTTGTTGATGAACAGGAAAAAAAGTGGCTCTCAAACATCAAAAACGTACACGACTTTTCAGTAGGAACACCTCCTGTTACTGACGAAACAATCAGTTTCCTCTCAAAAATAGTAATGGGCGATTCCCTGCAGGACCTGCGTCGTTTCAGGGATGTTATAGGTGTAATTGGCGATATTGATGAGGCACACTGGAACTACCTTATGGACACTTTGGAGCAAATGGTAAACCAGAGCACTCATTACACAACAAAAGCAGAAAAAGACAATTTCCTTCACCGCACTGAATGGGCCGTAAACTTTAAAGGCCTTAACGGACTGATACGTACTGTAGTTTCAGGAAATTCCGATATCGCCGTAGAACTGCTGAAGGGTGAAGTTTTCGGCCGCGATTGTGTTCGCGTGGTTGAGAACATAAAAAGCGAAGAGCTTTTTGAGATGATGACGGAAGACTCTTCCAGCGTTTTCGTTGTGAAGGTTCAGCATATGCGTAAAAATATGTTTGCAGGACCAAAGTGGTTCCAGTTTCTTTCCCGTCTTGTTATTGTTGATGATTCGCCTGAATCAAAGGCATCAAATACAAGTCTGGTTTTCAGTTTCCACAACGGAATAATCAACACCCTGAACAAGGTTCACACCAAGAAGTTCGGAGCACCTGCCAATACCCAGCTCAACCTGCGGCTTATTCTTGAAAATGTCAATATGAAATATCTTGAAGAATTCAAGGTATTGCTCGACAAAAAAATAAGCGAATATGACGAAGAGCTTAATGAAATAAAGAAAGAACAACTTGGCGAAACCGATAATGTTGAGAAAAACACAACACTCTTTAAGTTTGACGATTTCAGCCGTCAGATACTTAAGGACAGATACTCTCTTATACGCCTTCGCAGCTTCATCGAATTTATTCAAAACACTGCTGATGAGAAAAAAAGAAAAGAGCAGAACGAAGAACTGATAAACGGGTTTGAACAAAAGATAAAAAAATATTTTTACTCTGACAATCCGACACTGCGTATTGCAACCATTCTTGAAGGTGGAGGAAGGAACCAGATACGTACCTACGGGGAGTATCTTCTGCAAAGAAAGATAAAGCCGCTTGATGACTCTATCAGGGAGCGTTGCAGCACCATAATCAATTTCATCCCTGATAACTACAAGCGAACTCTGCATAACCACTTTCATAAAAATTTTGGCGTAAATCTGTTCCTTGAAAGATATCAGAAATACATAACCAAAGTTGATAACGAATCGGACAATCAGGGACGATTCCGCAACATACTTATCGACCTTGGGGTGTACAAGGATTACGAAAAACTGAACGATGCCGACAAAGAAATTATCAAAGGGTTCATCAGTGACCTTGGCAATCTGGAGAAAACATCAATCGCTGATGATGTGCAGATGATAGTAAGAGACCTTCTGTTCTTCAAGGACGGAATCCCCAAACCTTACATCATCTACAACAAAGTGCTTGCCTGGGAATATACCGACCTGTTTGCCGATGACAGGTTTTATATCAACCCGTTCGACATCGAGATTGAGAATCTTGACAACCAGAGGATAGATTATGAACGGCTTCTCACCAAGCTTTCACGTATAAAAAACACTCTTCAGCTGTTCGACCCCAGTGGTAACCTGTGGGACCGTTTCTGTGAGAATGTAACCATTATAATTAACGACCCGTCGAACCCGACAGGATATTCTGATTTTAACGACGAGCATCTTCTCGAATTCCTTAAATTCATTAACAACAGCAGGATTACCTTGTTGCTCGACGAAGCATACAACGACAGCGTAAAAATAGAGGATGCCGATTTCCCCAAGTGGCGTTCAATCAGCCGTTATGTTCTTAACAACGACAATGTATACTCAAAAATCAGAGTTGTATCGTCATTGTCTACTACCAAGAACCTTGCCGGCTCCGGCGACCGCCTTGGTGCACTGGTTGCTACTGCAGCAATGCAGGAGGTTATCGACTATGCCAAAAAGCGAAATACAGCATTAAGAGGAAACAGCTGCTCAATGTATTTCCTCAACACTGTGCTTGACACCGGTATTCTTGCCAAGTCGTTGAAACACAAAATGGAATCGGAGCTGCCTAAGAATGCATCAAGAAGCAAGATTAAGAAACATATTGAACAGTTTATCGAACAACAGCTTTCGAAATCACAGACAAAGAGCAAGAAAATTTACAAGGTTCCTCATTTCGAAGGAAGCCCGCTGCATCTGTTCCTGCTCGACGAACTTGTTAAGCTTGCAAAGCTTGATGTTTTGGGATTGCCTGATGACTTCAAGTATAAAGATGTTCCGTTCTTCCTTTACTACTCAAAAGAACTGGTAAACGGGCTTAACAGTTTCCGTATCAATAAAAATTTCAGAAAAGAATCGAACAAGCGGCTTAAGACAGCAAAAGAGATAGCCCGACGGGTAATTGAAGAACAAGAGGTATCCGATGTTTCCATCATCGAATCCGACGGCTCTTACCTGTTCAATTTGTTCTTTAAGGATTTTGGCTCTTTCAACGACCTCGAAGAGTACGCAAAGAGAATAGCACGCGAAAAAGGAATCTCTGCCCTGCCCTACAAAACAGGAGTTATGCGATTCTCTCTTGGCGGATTTATTTCAAGTAAACAGGGAGCTTATGCCATTTTTGAAAAAGAGATACACACAGCTCTCACAATTTTCCTTTCATATTACAAAGTTTACATTGAGAAGGTAAAAGAGAGCAAAGGAAAAGGTATTGAAAACCAAAGCATCCTTGATGAAATATTCGGCACAAAAAATGACAAGGAGTTTATTGCCAGAATATTTGAAGATTACGCCGAGGTAAAAGATATTAAGAAAGAGATAAATCAGTCGTTGAAGATAAACGAGAACCGTTCATTGTACCACGCATCTCCACAAGTGAGCGGTGTGTCAATTACTTCAATCGGTGATTCCCAAAACTCAGTAATAGAGTTCCAGGGCAATGTGGGAGACTGCCGCGACGTAACTGAATTTATCAGTAGCAGCGCATTCACAAAGATTTACGAAAATCTACTGCCGCAGATTTACAAAAAGATACCTCAGATAAAAAATCTGAATTTCAACATTGTTGCTTCACGTTACAGTAAAGCAACTATTCTGAAATACATTAACAACAAAAAATCTTTCCATCCGAACCATTACGTACTGGATGATCCTGAGGAAAGAAACATCATGCGTGAGATACTCATCGAAATGGAGCGCCTGCTGTTCTCCGACACCAAGATGAAGATACTCACACTAAAGGCCAGCGGTGACTTCAAAATGGATGTTGCACGTCTTGAAGGGGTAAATGTAGTTCTGAAAAAACATATCCACGAGATATTGCTGCATTTCAACCTTCCGTTCGAGCAGCCCACCATTGAGCCTAGCCGAAAAGAGATCATCTCATCAACCTGTGAATCGTTTGAGGACATTACCGGGCTCGACATAAATAATCTTGACCTTGAAAAATACCTTAACAGCTTCTTCGAAGAGCTCAGGTTAAACAGCGATTTCACTGCAATTGATATCTCATCCAGAAGCTTAGGTATAATTATCAATTCGGTAAAAAAACGTGTTCTTCACGCCGGACGACCGGTTGACGAAAAGATACTTTATCTGTACCTGCTGAAAAATGACAACTCATTCAACAGGCACGTAATCGACAAGCTGAAATATTTCCAGGAAAAGATTGACAATACAGGTGATGATGAGTTGAAGATTTTCACCGAAAACCTTCTGACCGATCTGCTGCCCCGTGAGATCAACGACATACTGGACTATATCATCCGCAAAAAAGACATAAAAATTTCGGAAGAAGACCTTCACAAGGTAACACTGAAGGTTGTGAACTTCATCATTCACATTCAGAACCTGACCAAGGGAACAGACTACTATCAAAGATATGCTCATACTTTGATTAAAAATGTTGAGACCCAGTTCCGCCGTCAGAACTCCGACATAAACGAGATGATACAGCACGGAATTACCCTGTATCGCAATTTCGAGATGGAGGATAAAACCCTAGAAACTTATGAAAACGGAGCTCTGAAATGGATAAATGAAATTATGACCAAGTGTGGTGTTGTGTCTGTTGAACAACCGGTTCAGCTTCATACACGCATCACTACCGATGCCAAAAAGCGTGAATATCCGTTCCACAAAGTAAACAGGGATGAAGATGAGCAACTTTACCTGCTCGATATGAACCGTAGCAAATCGAAGCACGATTATATTAAAATGATAAACCCGAAGCCGTCATCAAGATTCTTTGAACGACGACTGGCACGATTTGTTGCCAATATGGACCCGGATGACTACCGTTGTAAAATTTACAGGCACGGCATTGTAAAAGAGCTTCTTATCTTCCAGAAAGGATACATCAAGTATATGACTGACAATTTCAGATTGATGCAGTACAAGGATGTTTCTCTTCAGGAAGCAAAGAACTTTATGCCTGATGTTATCCTGTTTTACGGAGCGCCGGAGAAGGTTATCTCCTTCCCTCCCATCGGATTTTTCGACATAAAAGGGCCTAATGGCAATATTAAAACCATTGTTACTCCACTAAAGAAAGAAGTGGATTACTTTGGCGATATAAAGAAGCCGCGCCTGACAATGATAAACGAGAAGGTGAAAGAGATGGGCGGTATCCCGAAACACGGCTCTCTGTTTGCCGTTGAGCTTGAGGACGGTAGCATCTTTGTAATTGAAATTGACGGCGACAGCGGTGTAGGTAAATCGGAGATGATCGCAGCCCTGATACTAAAGTGGCTTCGTCAGAACCTTGCAGGAGTACGCTCAGTTAAACTTATAGCGGGTGATATGTTCCACGTATTCCGCGATAAAGCAGGAAACATTTACGGTTTCGGAACCGAAGTTGGCGACTTCTCAAGAGTAACCGACTTCGACCCTGATTTCATAAAATATTACAAATACCTGTTCGAGACAAGTGCCGACAGTAATGTAACCGACCTTAACTCTCGAAGTACCATAAGCGGTCTTTGTGAAATTCAGATGCCTTACAAGATCGATATAATTCTCACGGCACATAACTACTCAAAAGAAGAGGGAGGTATTGTACGTGTGGATAATCCTGAAAACTTCCTGCTTTACATCGACTCACACGGCGAACGTAAAGAAAAAGCCACAAGCCAGGACGGACCTAACTTCCAGAGAACACTTCAACGGTACACTGCCGATAAGAATATTGTTGATGTACTTGCTATGCACGGCAATTACCTTGACGATGTACTTGACTGGGAGTATGAACCTGACACTAAAAAATACTTCCTGGCTTCGTCATACAAACTGATGGACAAGATCGACATTGAAAAAGTAGTAAATCAGATATTTGTCGGAAAGTCATTCATCGATAACAACCGTAAGTGTGTCGTTGATAAGGTTAGCTTTGATTTTGTTAAAAACAGGTTCATTGCCGAAGTTAGCATTCCTGATACTGAAGAGAAAGACAGCATAATAATATCTAGAAATATCTTCAGTCAGATCTTCGATTCTCTGGCAAGTACACCTGCCGGTCAGCCGTTTATCGACCAGGAAAAACAGGTTGAGTCACGCTACCATTTAATAAAAGTATTAAGTGGCGATGATGACGGAAAGGGAGCCGGCCGGAAAGTACAGTTCGGTGTTATGTCGACAGAAATAGGTAAAAAAGGCAAAGAGATAACCGGACCGCAAAAAGCTGCTGCTGCGTTGACTAACCTTATACAGGAGATGCGTGCGGGCAGCTCGGAGATTAACGAAAAGAAAAACAAAGTAAGAAAAATAGTTTACAACTGTTATCCGCATATTTTCAATGGCGAGGCAACCAGCAATGAGCTGTGGCGCTACAATTTCTACCTGTACCAGCTTGATGAGATGATGAAGGCGGAATTTGTAAGAATGGATGATCCAACAGTTGAAATTGACCTTAACGGTGTCAATATGTTCAGCAAAAAAGACAAAAAGGAGGAGTTCAGTCCACTGCTTGTCACTCCGAACCTGAACATAGAACTCAACAGCTTTGGCGAAACATGTCACGAGCTTATGAGTCTGCCAAACTATCCTGATTTTGCAGAAGAATTTATGGCAGATGCCTCGGTTCTGTACGAAGCAAAAGGATACAGCCAGGAAACAATGATAAATAATATGATTACCCAGTTATTGTTAATGGGTGATTATATAGAATTTGAAGATCTGCTGAAAGGAAGAATAACCGAAAAGGTTAATCGTGAAACCATAGCTGCAGCAAAATATGCCGTACTGAAAGAACTTGAACGCAGAAAAAAAGATAAACGTACGGATACAACAAAAAACAAGCCTGGTAAAAAAG
>JAADEM010000127.1 GCA_013153405.1 Chlorobiota bacterium | reverse complement strand
CAACAATTATTCCCTGTTGTGATAATTTTAATTTTCTATAATTGAAAAACATTGCAGCAGTTTCCCTGATTTTCGGATTAAACCGTAAAAAACAGGGAAACCAAATAATTTCATTTTTCATTTATGGAGAGGTCAGCACTTTACTTCTTTTTCTTTTTACCACTGTTATTCTTTTTTTTCGAAGAAGCAGTATTTCCCGAAGGTATAGAAGAAGAATCCTTGTCACCCGAACCAAACATTAAGTTCAGTCCGAACATTACACTAAAGTTTTTAAGATTTGCCGGCACAATGGAAATTTCAGTCGGATTATCAGGCTCATCATCATCTTCAACGGTAATATTTTTATACACTTTCAACGGAACATAGTCCATTGCCACATATAATTGAACAGGCCATATTTTCACACCGAAACCAGCCCCAAGAGCATTGGCACCGTTTATCGACACAGAATAATTCAAACTTGTTGTAAGAATACGCTTAACATTAAAATTTGCAGATAAATTAAAATCCTGCCTGAAATCATATTTTGAGAATACAGTTCTGGAAACAGCTCCGAAGCTGAAATAATCATTAAGTGTATATCTGGCTCCCAGATACAGTTTTGGGCCTAATCCGGTTACAAAGTTATCACTTCCGTGTGTAAAATCCACATTTGTTTTTATCGAATCCATAAGATCATCCCAGGCATTATCCAGACTATCAACATTATCATTATTCACATCTATACCTGTATAAACATATTCCCCGTTTGCATAAAAAGTATTAAGATCATCTCCACCCCAGAATATCATACCAACATCGGTTAATGAGGCTGATAATTGCATTTTCTCATTAACATCATAAACAGCCCCGAAATCAAAAGAGAATCCCGGGTTTGAAAAATTAATTACAAGATCTCCGATATCATCCGGAATAGAATCAAAAGAAGGAACGCCATATTCGTCATAAGAAACATAAACCGGACCAGAGATATCCGTAGAACCATGAATATTCATTATCCATTCATCAACTCCGGTAGTAAGAGAAAGTTCATCTACATCCGTTTTCAGTGCAGCCAGTCCCTGAAGGAACTTAGCACTGACTCCCACCTGTAATTTTTCCATAGGTTTAAACGCATAACCAAATGAGAGTTCCCTGTAATATTTTGCATCTGCTCCCAGTTTTGAAAAATCAAATTCAGAACCTTCGGGAAGGCCTTTATCCAGTATCTTAAAAAAATCTTTTGGTACCGAAAGCGACTCACTTACCTTTTCAGTCCATCCGAATGTGAAAAACCCCTTTTTAAGCTTAAATCCGAACAATACAGGTGTTAATGTCTGATAACTGCTAAATCCTGCTGCCTTACCTATTTTATCATACAGTTTACCATAATCGAAATCAGCATTTGTAAGAGTAATATACTTACCATTATGTTCCTGAATAAAATCAGAACTTGTAAGTTCAAAATTAACACCGGTATAAACCGAGTTAAAAACAGGAAATCCAATAAAGAATTTCGAATCCGGAACCATTGCAGGATTTATAGTCAATGATTGCGGAATATTCTCAAGGTGATATAATGTCAAAGGATTCTGGGCTGTGGAAAAATTAACAACCATAAATAATAACAATGCTATTCCTGAGAATTGTTTATTCATTTTAATCCAGATTGTATTATTCTTTTGTCTCATGTTCTTACTTTAAAACTTTATTAATTATTGCTTTTCATATCAAAAGACATATGAATATCAATAGTGTAATCCGAATAAAGTTTGACAAACTCCGGATTATCGGTATCACCGGTATAAACTCTTGATTCGAGTATGATATACAGCGCTTTGCCATAGTAAAATTTCTCTACTTGTTCGTTATCCATATTAACGGTAATCTCCGTATGTTCGGTACCGGTAGCCTTATCGCCGGCATCAATAGGCGGCGATTTCCATATTTGCTGTTCAGCATCGAACAAAGAATCAAGAACAGTCATGTTTTCGTCGACCACATAAGCCTGCGAATAAATACTGAAAGGGAATCCATTCTCAAAATCAAAATACAGGTTGATTTCTTGTATTCTGTCTATGGTAACACTATCATCAATGATTTCTCTGAAATCAAAATCAATAGTATCGGTACGCTCATATTTATCGGTTCTGAACCAAAATGGAATATTTATTTTTGCTTCGGCAAAGAAGTCATTATTGCCATCGTTAATTATAAAATTTTGTAAGGAATCCTGCTCTGGATTTGAGATTCCGCTCACGCTGTAATATACCTTATCCGGCCCCATATTAACAGCATCAACAATATTGGAGTTTTCACCGTTCAGAACCAAAGAATCAGACACAGAATAAACAGAATCATTCTCTGCATCATAATCAGCTGAACCTAAAAATAATGTGTTATCATCAGGAATCTGCAGATATAATTCCTCTCCGGTTGAATCATTACTGAAAACAACTGTATCAAGAACAATTGCCAAAGGAACACCAAATCTGTTAGTTGTAACCAATGAGAAGTTAACATCTTTAAATGTCAGTAAATCGGAGAAGTTATCATCATCAAAGAAATCAAATGTTATTTCATCTGTTACAACATTAAGGGTTTCAGTTCCAAAATATCCGAATATTGCATAAGGATCTATATTTTTAACCGCCACCCATATTGAAAATTCTGAGTCGGCCGGAATCTCGTCTACAGAAACATCAATACTGGTTATCATCCGGACAGAACTGACTCCGTTATCATTTTGGAAAAATTCAATAGTATTATTATCAAGGTTAATAATTGACTGCTGTTCTTCTCCGTTAAAAGAACCAGTAAAGGAAATTGTATCACCATCTGAGGTTACAATGCCGGGAAAAGTTATTGTCCATGTCCCCGTATACCCTTCCGGAGTAGTCACTTTCAACTCAAGTATTCCTGTATTTACAACAACACTGTCGAGTCTTTTGTCGGTTTCAAGCTCAGATTCTATCGTATCGGTAAAGTGATAGGTGAGGTCTGATGCTTTAAGATAAGAACTCAGATCATAACTCGTGTTATAAAAAAAGTCATCCACTGTTATCACATCATCATACTCAACCGTAAATGCTGAATCTATAGCTCCGTTAATCAGACCGTTTTCATCAACATAGATATAGTCATCCTCCCCTATTCTGTCGACTAAATCTATGGCCTCGAAATGAGCATTAAACACCGGAGCTGCAATATCCACAGCCCTGTCGAACGAAGGATCCTCAAGTATTACATCATCTGTAACACAGCCGGAAAAAAACACCAGAATTACAAATACCGGCAAATACCGAAATCGTTTCATTATCTTAAAAATTTATTTAACTGTTTTACTTAATTTATTACGAAACCGAAAAAAAAAAGATACATATTTTTGTAATCTGATAAGTATTTTTTTACAGTTGGCAAAACAAGTTTCTCCGGTAACATAACATACTCAAAAAAATAAAAAGCACACGAGTAAAAACATACGTCATTACTGCATTTATGAAAAGTATCAGCTGTATTTGTTTTAAATGAAACAAGCTTTTTTATTACTGATTATTCTGAGTATTTTTATAGGTTTTAAAAATGGGAATACGGACAGATGGATTTTAAAATAGTTTCTTCATTCACACCTACCGGTGATCAGCCAGAAGCAATAGAACAACTTGCCACCGGAATTATACAGGGAGCAAAGCATCAGACTTTGCTCGGAGTAACAGGTTCTGGTAAAACATTTACTATAGCCAACGTTATTGAAAAAGTAAACAAACCTACATTGATATTATCTCATAACAAAACTCTTGCTGCACAGCTTTATGGGGAGTTCAAGACCTTCTTCCCCGATAATGCCGTTGAATACTTTGTTTCTTATTATGACTATTACCAGCCTGAAGCATATATTTCTGTTACCGACACATACATTGAAAAAGACCTCTCGATTAACGAAGAAATTGAAAAGCTCAGGCTCAGTGCCACATCTGCCCTTTTATCAGGACGAAGAGATGTTATTGTCGTTTCATCTGTCTCTTGCCTGTATGGAATAGGAAATCCTGAAGACTTCCATGCAAATACCATAAGTATAAAAACAGGGCAGTTAATAGGAAGAAATGTTTTTTTACGAAAACTTGTAGACAGCCTTTATTCAAGAAATGAGGTTTCGTTCAACAGAGGAAATTTCAGGGTAAAAGGTGATACAGTAGAGATATTTCTGGCATATGCCGACCATGCATTCCGTGTTATATTCTGGGGTGATGAAATAGAAACGATTGAAAAATTCGATCCATTAACCGGTGTGACACAAGAATCGGTTAGCAAAGCACTTATATATCCGGCCAATATTTTTGTCACCTCAAAAAACAGAATGCAGGAAGCTATTCGTATGATTCAGGATGATATGATGAAACAGGTTGAGTTTTTTAAATCGGCTGGAAAACACCTGGAAGCAAAACGGCTTGAAGAGCGAACCACATACGACCTGGAAATGATAAGAGAGCTGGGATACTGTCCTGGAATTGAGAACTACTCAAGATATTTTGACGGAAGACCGCCCGGGGCAAGGCCTTTCTGTCTGCTGGATTACTTCCCTGATGATTTTCTTTTTGTTGTAGATGAAAGCCACGTCACAATACCCCAAATACGGGCAATGTACGGAGGTGACAGATCGCGTAAGCAGAACCTGGTTGAATACGGGTTCCGACTTCCGGCAGCTCTTGATAACCGACCTTTAAAATTTGATGAAGTAGAACAACTTATCGGACAGGCAATTTATGTAAGTGCCACTCCTGCCGATTACGAACTGGAAAAAAGTGGAGGTGTTATTGTTGAGCAGGTAATTCGCCCAACAGGTCTTCTCGATCCCGAAATAGAAGTCCGTCCGACACTGAACCAAATTGATGATCTGATAAACGAAATACACGATCGCATAAAACTAAAAGAAAGAGTTTTGGTTACCACTCTTACCAAACGAATGGCTGAAGAGCTTACAAAATATCTTTCCAATCTTTCGATAAGTTGTGAATACATCCATTCAGATGTGGATACACTGAAAAGAGTGGAAATAATGGAAAACCTGAGAAAAGGAACCTTTGACGTTCTAATTGGTGTAAACCTGCTACGAGAAGGGCTGGACCTGCCAGAAGTATCACTTGTTGCCATATTGGATGCCGACAAAGAAGGCTTCCTTCGTTCTGAACGCTCCCTTACCCAGACAGCTGGACGTGCTGCAAGAAACCTTAACGGAAAAGTAATCATGTATGCCGATACTATTACAAAATCGATGCAGGCAACAATAGATGCTACAAACAGAAGAAGAGAAAAACAATTGGCATACAATGAAAAACATAATATTACACCAACTGCTATTCACAAAAAATCATCAAGCATTCTTGACAAAACAAACCAGGGAGAACCCAAACCGTACATTGAACCGGAGAAACCCGACATTGCCGCTGATCCTGTTGTAAGCTATATGAATGAGGATGCTATAAAGAAAGCCATTGAAAAAACAAAGAAACAGATGCAAAAAGCTGCTAAGGAGCTTGATTTCATATCAGCAGCACAATACCGCGATGAAATGTTCCGGCTTCAGGAATTACTGAAAAAGAAGTAACCGGTATCCAAAAAAATAAGAATGTCCCCAAAGTCGTTATTCTGAGAATTCACCACAAATTCTTGGGGCATAATGAGTAAATGACGGGATACCGACGTCATTGCGATGAACGGGAGCGGTTAAGCCCGCCTGACCTGGTCGATCTGGCAATCTTAACCGCTTTAAGATTGCTTCACCCATAAAATGGGGCTCACAATGACGCACAAATCTTATTGACATTCTACACCTTAAGCAATTCTGTCATTAACAATCCCGTTTTACGGGATGAAGCCTTCCTGTCTATACGCAAGATAGATCAGACTGGTCAGGCGGAACCTGTCTGAATATTTTCATACAGAAGCAAAAAAACGGGATGCAACCAAATGAAGCACCCCGTAATTATTTTATTTAAAAATACAGTTAAACCATTTCTGCTATTTGAGGCTCTTTTTGCAAAACAGGATATTTACTTAACATCCTGTCAAGTTCATCGATAACATCTTTTTTTGTATCATTAAAAAGATTACGGTAATACTCAATACCCTCAATCAGGTTCTTCCTGAATTGTGAAAGTTGTTTTTGTTCCTTTTTATCGTCCGGTTTTTTCAGGAATGCTTCACAACGTTTTTTGTAAATATCGAGATACATTCCCAGTTCTTTCAGAAACATATGCGGACGAGGCCTGTTATCAAGAACATTATTCCGTCCGTAAATATGGCCAACCATTTCTTTCAGTGTCATTTCCTTTGAAAAGTAGGCAATATTAGGTCCCGGACAAACGCTTATTTCATCAATATGCTTAGTTACCGGAATATTTTTTGCCCTGTTTGATGAAACACCAAGACCAACACAAATACACTCTTTCTCGATAATCTTATTGTATTCTGCTTTGTACTCGTCTTCAGGCAGATTTCGCGCTTTAAGTTCAGCTATCTTTTTAGTCTGATACTGACGTGATGCTGTACAAATAGGTTTATCGGTAAATTCAGTATTATATTTAAGGAACTGCTTTGTACAGGGAGCTCCCGGCTTACCCTGTTCAGCAAGTTTAAGTTTCCTTATCTGCATTGTTGTACCTTTCACACTGTTAAAAGGCACTCCGAGTGGTGATATTCCGCTAAAATAAAGATCTTTCTCTTTTGCTTCAGCCAAAAGACTAACAGTTCCTTTATCAATGCTTACCACTTCAGGCACAAGCATAAACGGAGACCCCCAGCCTATTCTGTCAAGCTTATAATAATCAATAAGAAAATTATGTTCTTCAGCAGTACCTACACCGCCTTGTGCTGTTACCATTATGGCAGGCTCTTTGGCAGGCTCTTTAATCTCTTTCTTTTTCAGTGCAGATTTATATGCATTAAGGCATGTTTCATATAACATATCTCGCTTCTGCCTGAATTCTTCAAGTATCGGTCCGAAAAGTATACCGTTAGTCGGAAATGCATGACCACCGCAGTTCACTCCCGATTCTATTCTGTATTCGGAAATCCATAGCCCCTTGGCAGCCAGCATCTTTCCCTGAATAAGGGCTGAACGAAAATCACTTACTTTGAGAATTATTTTCTTCTTTATCTCTCCCATTTTATCAGGAAAGAAATCTTTAAAATTCTCAAGATAGCTGTACAAACGCGGACTCATTCCTGCAGAAAAAACAACTCCGGAATTCAGTTTACTGTTTGCAAAACCTCTTAATGCAGCATGTGCATCATTAAACTCCACCGGCAGAACTTCACCATTCTTTGTATTTGCCTTATCCAGCTTTGTCATAATATTAACATCAATGGAACCCGGCATTAAATGTTCGTTAAACCAATCGCTCACATCATCATATGCCTGCCTGCTTTTATCATTCAGCAGCTGCTTTATTTCAGAAAAATCCGGAAGCATATCCAGATACTTCTCAAAGTCACTACCTGCTTTAGTGGCAGATTGTTTTATCTCTTCAAATTTACCTTTAACCAGATCATCTACTAAATCCAGGTAAGCGGTAATTCTTTTTGCTCTGAAATCCTCAACCTTTTCGGATATGGCATTAAACGGAGCATTGATCTTTTCACTGTAGAACTTACGCATTTCCTCAATCAGAGCATCGTCAACAAGCGATATTACCGATGAGATTCCGTAGGGTGCTACTTTAACTGGTGTGTCGAGTGAATATCCAATTCCGAGAACCGGAATGTGGAAAGTGTGTCCTTTAAAAAAATTCATTTATTATGTGTACTAAAATCCAAGTACAAACTTAACCATAATAAACTTATAAAAAAAAGGACTGCCTTATTAATAATCAATAAAGACAACCCTTTTTATGTTAATAAAACTTAAGTTGTTATTTTATCTGTATTTTCTTAACAAAAGAATTTTTACCGGCTAAGACTTTAATTAAATAGGTCCCATGAGGCAAATCTAAAACATTTATACCAGTTGCTCCATTCAATCCGGCACTGGCTTCCTTAACCAATATACCGTTTATATTGTATATACATATTTTAGAGATCTCATTCATATTTGTTTCAACAATAACATAATCTACTACAGGATTGGGATATACACTGACAATAAACCTGTTATTCCTGACTTTTGTAACATCATTATTTTCTATCGTTATTGTTCTAGAGATTCCAGCATCTGTTTCACAATAATATACTCCGAACGGATCACTTTTATCCTGAGTTATGTATGTCGAATCGGTAGCATTAACAATAAGGACATCATCTTTGTACCATTTATAGGTTGTAGCACCTTCAACTTTTGCATACAATACAAAATATAACGAAAGTGTATTATTATTAACAAACGACTGGTCTCCGGCTCCTTCCATACGTACTCTGTAAGCATTCCAGTCACCATTGTTAATTATTTCACCCGTACTTCGTATTTCCGTTTCATCAGTTATTGAACCGTTATTAATAAAAGTTCCGGAAACATTAAGAATCTCAGAGCTGCCTGTTTTTAGCGAGCCGTCTACAATAACATTATCGGTAAAGAAAACACTATCGCTGCCAATATAATTGCTACCATCAAGATGCAGATCTTTAGCATACGTAACAGGAGCGTTATCTCTACGGTAAAAAGATGCATTTTTAAGAATATTATTGTTACCGTTAAGATTAATACTCTCAAGTGATGTTGAACGCATAAAATCAACTACAACACTTCCATCTCCTGAAATTTCAATATTATATGGCAATTCTGATATTCCAAAACGGGAATCGTCATCATTAGTAAAAAAACAATTCTCGAACATTCCATCCGAAGTAAGGAATATAGATGAAACCGCATCATTTTTCAAAAAGCGTACATACTTGAACAATGCCGTTGATGACATATTTATTTCATTATCATATTTGCCGTCAAACAGAACGCTTACACTTTGCCAGTATCCGTTATTAATAATATTTCCACCTGTTATAAGGGTTAATGTATGCCCCTGGGGATAACCTACAACTGCTCCATTAACTGTTACATCATTAAAAACAGTAAAGTCAATATCATTATATGCAGGTCCGAAAATCAAGGTGTCATTCTCATTCACAGTCAAACTTTTGCATTTGTAACAACAGGTAACTTCAACATTTCCGTCAATAATCACATCATCATACTCTTCCGGCACCTTTCCTCCTATCCAGGTAGTTTCATCATCCCATACTCCGCCTTCTGTCGTGGATACTATCGTGCTGCTATTCAATTCCGTTATCGAAACTGAATCAATATACAGATTATACATATCAGCATCACTGTAACAATGCCATCCAAAATAGTAACTATTCGTTTCCCTGATACTTATTACAGTTGATGATTTTTCAAATGTTTCATTATATATCTCGCCCAAATCAACTACCTGGTTACCCATCGAAGCATCAGGTGATGTTCCATAGCGTAATTCAAGTTTTTCAGGGTAATCTATACTCTCGATAGCATAATAAAACTTAACCTCATAACATTTACCCGCTTCCAGTTTCACACAGGGAGATATTGCCCAGTCATCGGCATTGTTATCAGAACTATATCCGTATGCAATACAATCTGTTCCGTCTATTCCGTAAGTTTGAGCCACACCCCAGGTTTTGTCATCAGAGTTTGCATCAATGATTCTCCATGCTGACAAGTCCTCATCAGATTCAAAATTTACCACATAGGCCGATGAAGACACACCAACACAAGTAACGGTAACATAATTTGTTTTTATTAATTCATCAGTTCCGGTTCCATCACTTACAACTAGCTTAACCGTATATATTCCTGCTTCTGTAAAAGTAAATAACGGATTTTGTTCTGTAGCATCAACCACCCCGTCATTATTGAAATCCCATTCCCACGATACAGGATTACCCGCCGATTCATCTGTAAACTGTACTTTTAAAGGAACCTGTCCGGAAGCAACATCTGCACTAAACAAAGCTTCCAATTCATCTGCTGTCGAAGACTTTAATGTACTGTAATTTATGCTTCCTCCCGATTCAGCAAATGAATCAAAACTCTTCAAGGTTATTCTCTTTTTCACAATTGAGGTTTCATTTTGTGCAAAAACAACCAAAACTGCAAAACTTAACAGAAAAAGAAGTAAATGTTTTTTCATAACAATATATTTAAAATTTGAATTCATTTCAGCTTTAGCATTTTCGTAATTTTTCTCCAGAACGAATTTTCATTTTTATGAATTAAAATCTCTTCAATCATATTCATATCAGCCGGCAGTAAAGTTCCGTCGTCAAGTTCAACAGCAGGAGTAGAAAAAGATGAAAGCTTTTTATAGTGGTTCATGTTTATCAGGTGACGAGGATGGATCCGGACAAAGCCCAGCTCTTTCTGTTTCAGTTCCTGTTCCATCTCATCAATACTATTATCCACAATTTTTCTGGCTGCATTCTCATAAACCAGCAAAGCTCTATTTCCTTTTGCTTCAACTCTGATTATTTTATTTATTTCTGTAATATTTTCCATAAATAAACCTTCAATGTGGAACCGGACAAAAGAAAAGGATGTACAAACAACTCAGATATCCATCTTACAAAATCAGGTCTAATTCCTGACATCCATTGCAGACCGGTTTAATAGTTTTTCTTTTTTTTCAGAATTCAAAACAGTTATAATTTATGATTAGATCGGTCGTTCCGGCTTTATTTCTATTTACAAAAGAAATTCAATCCGGCTATAAAAAAAGTCTCAATGAGTATTTGCGGAATACAGATGTAAATTCGCACTGTTTTCAGTGGTATTCGTTTACGAATAGTATT
>JAADEM010000098.1 GCA_013153405.1 Chlorobiota bacterium | reverse complement strand
CTTCAAAATTTATTTGATATTTTTCAAAATCTTTTTTTAGATCTAACATTGAAGTAACAGTTTTCCATTTTGAAGTAACCACTACAATAGCATAAACAGTAAATCCTTCTGTTATTAAGATTAAATCTCCAATAGAATATCTTTTATTAGATACACCTATAACAACTTTATTTTCCTTAATATAATTATAAAAACTGGGTTTGCCTTTTCCCCAATTACATCCTAATTTATATATTTCCATAATCTAGTTTTAGTTCCCTAATGACCGCCAACGTGTGTATATACACAATTGCATATATATTTCTTTTAGTACTAAGTTAAAGTTATATATATTCCTTCAAATAAGGGGAGTATGTGCAGTTTCTTTTACTGTTTTGTGTATTTTCTTTTCCTGATAAAAATAAAAACCATTCCGGCCATTATAACCAGCAGTACCGGCAGTGCCACATTCAGCCATTTCCAGAAAGTAATTTCATCGGATAGCTTCTCTTTGTCGAGCAGGCGCAGGGTAAAGCTTCTTGAGCGCAGTTCCATCCAGCCCTCGTCGTCGCACAGATAATCAACAGCATTAATGATGAACTGTTTGTTGCCGTATGTCTGGTGTGTGAGTTCATCGTATCCAAGCGGAAGTATTTTCGGGTCGGTATCTTTGAATTTCACATCGTTGCGAATAATGTCACCGTCGGCTACCACTATCATTTTTGTGTGTTTGCTCAAAGGAGGCACATTACCTTTCAGATTGGTGATGCCTTTAGGTATGGGGCGGTGAGAAAAAACAGAAGGGAATTCTCCCTGCAGAGCATAGGCAACCGGCAGATATGAACGGTTAAACTCTTCACGTTTGGGTTTCTGATTCACCGAGAACAGTGAAACCATAACCGGAACCTGGCTCGCTTTGGTAAACCGGGAGGTGTGCAGCAATGGTGCTCTTGTAATATTAAGGTTTTCGCCAACAGTATCGATATAGCTAACAAATTCACCCCGGACAAGATTTATGTTTCTGGACACCGGATGCGACTGCGACGGTGTGAGCAAAGGATAGAAAAGCCAAGGTACGGGAACAAATTTCGGAGGACTGCCGGCAGGTGCCAGATTAACAGGAATACGTCCCGCCTGAATGTCTTCTATGAGTACCGGATTGATTCGTACTCCGTATTTAAACAGAATATCGTCCAGGTTCAGCTCTGCCCACATACCCATAGTCTGCGGGTTCTTTACCAGACTATCGAGGGTAATATTCACGGCATCAACAAGCCACAGCAGGGTACCTCCGTTCATCAGGTAGCGGTCGATAATGAACTTGTCACGTTCCGAAAACTTTTTATGCGGTTTGGCAATTATTACGGTTTTGTATTTGTCCAGTTCTGTTGCATTTCCGCTCAGCCGGCCTCTTTCCACACGGTAATTCTGCGATAATTCGTGAGTGATATCAATAACATCAAGTTCATCGAGTTCGCCGTGGCCTTCGAGGAAAGCAATAGCGGGTTTTTCTTTTGTTACAAGCTTGCGCAGAGTGTTTATGAGCTTAAACTCCAGTCCTTCGATGGAGTGATTAAGATTTTCCTGTCCTGATAGACCCTGAATGTTATCAAGCAGATTAACCGGAATCTCTTTCCCTTTAAAATAAATAACGGCATACGGAAAGACATAACTTTTAGTCTTTCGTCCGTCCTCTTTGGTTTCGATTACGGGGTAGGGCTGCAGTCCAAGTTTCTCAAGATATTCGGCAAACTCTTTTTTCTCTTTGCGGGTGCCTTTATTCGGGTCGATGAATTTATATTTCAAAGAGCCGGCATAAACCTCAAATTCGTCAAGCATCTCTTTTGTTGCTCTCGAAAGGCGCTTAAATCCGGGATTCAGGTCGCCGTCGAGGTAAACCTTTATAAGAATATCATCATCAAGTGATTTCAGGAACGACTTAGTGATGTCGGCAAGAGTGTATCTTTTTTCTGAAGTAAGGTCGATACGGAAAAACCATTTGTCGGCAATGAAGTTGATGGCAACTATTATTGCAAGTGTTATGATTAGATGAAATATGCTTTTTCTCATTTTGAAGAGCTTTTAGCCGTTAGACTTTAGCTGTTAGTATTTTTGTAAACAATTCAATTGTATTTCTTAAACATTATTCCCACTTCCTGCTGTCGAGGACTGTTTTTGTGATGATAATGAAAAACGCTATTACGCTCGCGAAATATATAATATCGCGCGAATCGACCACACCGCGGCTGATAGAGCTGTAATGCTCATCAATACCGAGATAGATGATAGTGTTCTGTATTCCGTGCAGTGCGGGTATTGATGCAATTGATTCAAATCCCGTGTAAAAAAAGAATGAAAGAATAATGGCAAGAATAAAAGCAATCACCTGATTGTCGGTAACTGATGATGCAAAAATGCCGATAGCAGCATACACGGCGGCCAGAAAAAACAATCCGATATAAGAGCCCCAGGTTCCTCCGGTGTCGATGTTCCCGACCGGATGTCCGAGTTGATAAACCGAGTAAAAATAAATGAACGTGGGCAAAAGACTCAGAGTGATAACAATTACCGCTGCAAGGTATTTGGCCCATATTATCTGGTAAGTTGTTAGCGGTCGAACCAACAGAAGCTCAAGTGTTCCTGATTTTTTTTCATCGGCAAACAGCCGCATTGTAACGGCAGGTACCAAAAACAGGTAAATCCAAGGTGCAAGATAAAACAGCGGTTCAAGTGTTGAATATCCACTGAACGGAATGTTGAATTCTCCCGGAATCACCCACAGGAAAAGTCCGGTTGTGAGCAGGAATACCGCTATCACCAGATACCCCGTTACCGAGCTGAAAAATGATGATATCTCTTTTTTTAATAATGCAAACATAGGAAATGTGTTTTTGTCGGATATTGAGAAAAATACAATTATACCAAACGGTATTATATTACCTGGTATAATACCCAAAAGTATAATGTAGACTATTAGTATGCAAGAAGTATAGATTGTTTTTTACAAACGGGATTTTTTATTTTTTTATACCTTTGTAAAATAAGGAGGGAGTTGTGAAAAAGAATAAAGTAAACGAACCATTGCCAGCATATGAAAGGCCGTCTTCTTTTGAGGAGGTCTGGGGGTTATTTGAGAAGACTGATGAAGAGCTGAGTAAAAGATTTAAGGAAACCGATAAGAAGATCAAGGAACTTGCAAATCTGTTTACAACACAGTGGGGAAAGTTGGTAGAATCTCTTGTTGAGGGGGAGTTGATTAAATTACTTACGGAAAGGGGCATAAAGGTTGAAAGTCTCTTGCAAAGACGCAGGGGGACACGTAACGGTGAAAATTACGAGTTTGACCTTATTGTTGTAAATACAGATGAAATAGTTATTGTAGAGGTGAAAACCACCTTGCGTCCTGATGATGTTAAAGATTTTGTTGAAAAACTAAGAAAGGCAAAGATATTTATGCCTGAATACAAAAATATGAAGGTATACGGAGCAGTAGCTTTTCTGAATGCCAATTCTGGAAGTGAAGTTATGGCCGAAAAGCAGGGGCTCTTTGTTATCCGTGCTGCAGGTGGCAGCTCAAAAATAATTAACAAAGAGGATTTTGTGCCGGCCGTTTTCTAATCGAAAGGAAGTCCGCTTTGGCGTCTGATATAGATATGATCGATAATTCCTTTACCTTTTCTAGTGACCAGAAACTCCACCGTTTCAGCTATTTCTTCCGGCAGAATCAATTCGCCGGTATCAATGTCGGGGCGCATCTCCCTGACCATTTCGGTATTTACGCCGCCCGGTGAAATCAAATGAACTTTAATGCCGTCGTTTTGTACCTCTTTTGCCAAAACTTTGGTGAAACCGGCAAGCGCGTGTTTGGATGAAGAGTAAGCCGCCTGACCGGCATATCCTTTAAACCCAACTACAGAGCCGATATTTATAATTACCGGGTTATCACTCTTTTTCAGATGCGGAATGGCTGCTTTACTCAGGAAGAACGGAGCTTTTGCATTTACTTTGAAAATACTGTCCCATACTTCGGTGTCGGTTTCTGAAATCTTTGCCGAGTGTGCCAGCCCTGCGTTATTTACCAGAACATCAATTTGGCCGAAATGCTCAATGGTTTTATTGATTATCATTTCCGGAGCGTCATCTTTCTGCAGGTCGGCAATAATTGTGAGACATTGGTTTCCTGTTGCTTCAATCTCTTTTTTCAAATCTGTCAGTCTGTTTTTGTTACGTCCTGTAATAACAATGTTATAGCTTAATTCAGCTAATTTAAGAGCAATAGCTTTTCCTATACCTCTCGATGCTCCGGTTATAATTGCTGTTTTCATTAATTCTCGATTTTTTTCAGATGTTTCAGTATGAGTTCAGCAGTCCGGCTGCTGGCTCCCGGTTCGCCCATTAGTTCTTTCAGTTTTTTATAATCGTTAAGCATTTCATTTCGGCGAGGTGTTTCTGCGGTAAGAGCACCAAGTTCACTTTCGAGTAGTTCAAAAGAGAAGTTGCATTGAAAGAGCTCTTTTACCGCTTCCTTTTCCAGAATAAGATTAACAAGCGATATGTGCTTGACTTTAATCAGGGCTTTTGCAATCAGGTGAGAGAAGCGGCCTCCCCACATTTTGTAGGTTACCACCTGCGGACAGTTAAGCAGTGCAGTTTCTAATGTAGCGGTGCCGGAAGTAACTATGGCAGCACGCGATTGTTGTAACAGTTCATATGTTTGTTCAAATATCAAAGCCACGTCTTTGCCTTCAATGTATTGGTTGTAATCATCTTTTGTGAATGATGGTGCTCCTGCAATCACAAACTGGAAATCCGGAAACTTCGGAACCATCTTAAGCATTGCCGGCAGGTTGTATTTTATCTCTGAGCGACGGCTGCCTGCCAGAAGGGCAATCTTTGGCCTGTTGTCTAGGTTGTTACGTTTAATAAACTCTCCGAATGGCTCATTTTTGTTCTGACGGTTGTAAACGGCATCAACAACAGGACTGCCGGTGTAGGTTGCTGTAACACCGTGTTTCTTCAGGAAATCTTCTTCGAACGGGAGAATTACATAAGAGTGTTCTACATAAGCTCTGAGCTTTTTTACCCTTTTGGTGGTTGAAGCCCATACTTTGGGAGGGATGTAGTAGTGCACTCTGATGCCGTTTTCGTGTGCAAATTTTGCCATCCTCAGATTGAAGCCACCGTAATCCACCGGGATGAAAACATCGGGTTTGTAGGCAAGCATATCTTTTTCGCACAGCTTGAAATTCTTTTTTATGTTATGAAAATTTTTCACAACATCCCATATTCCCATATAGGCGGTTTCGCGGTAATGTTTTACAAGGGTACCGCCCGCTTCTGCCATCAGATCGCCGCCCCAGAAACGGAATTCTGCATCCGGATCAAGCTTTTTTATGGCTTTCATCAGGTTTGATGCGTGAAGATCGCCTGATGCCTCGCCCGCAATTACGTAATATTTCATTTTTATCTCTGGTTAATAAAAATTACCACAAAAATTTAAATCCCAGAACTATCAGACCGTATATGAGGGTGGCGGTAAGAATTCCCCTTGCTGCAAGAAGCCGTTCCTTGTTTATGGCAATGAAAAACACTATCATGTTTGAGAGTACGCTGATGCTAAGCAGCTTTCCCATTCCGTTTACTTCAATCAGCTTTTGTAAGAACTCGTAAATGTCAAGTTTGTCTTTGAAAAGCGACAGGTAAAAAATACCTGCAGTAATTATTGGAAGTATCAGGCCGATTATAAGTCCTATGTAGAGTTTGTTACACTTGCAATTCATTTTCTATGTTTTTTAAAATGTCGTAATGTTGGTAGTCGGTGGTATCTATGGTGCAGGGAACCAGTGAAACATATCCGTTTCCCAGAGCATATTCATCGGTATCGGTGGCATCAGGTTCGAAATTTTTAAAATATCCGGTGAGCCAGTAGTACTTTCTTTTGCGAGGGTCTTCGCGTTCAATCAGTTCTTCAACCCATTTCCCCTTTGCCTGCCGGCAAACTTTCAGTCCTTTAAGGTCGCTTTCCTTGGGTATGTTTACATTTAGATAAGTACCTTCGGGAAGGCCGTTTGCAAGAACATATTTAAGAATTTTTTTCACGTATGGTTTAGTATGTGAAAAATCGGCATCATAGCTGTGACTTAACAGGGAAAAACCTATTGCAGGAATTCCGTTAATGGCACCTTCACGTGCTGCTCCCATAGTTCCCGAATAATGTATGCTTACCGAAGAGTTGCTGCCATGGTTTATCCCGGATACCACAACATCAGGTTTGCGGTCGAGCAGTTTGTTTATCGCCAGTTTTATGCAATCGACCGGTGTTCCTGTAACCTTGTAAAGGGTAACACTTTTTTTATGTTTTATCTCTTTTACATACAACGGGTGCTTTACTGTGATAGCGTGCGACATTGCCGAATATGACTCATTGGGCACCACCACAACAACTTCGCCTATTTTTTTTGCAATTTCAACCAATGCAACCAGTCCGCCGGCTTTTATTCCGTCGTCATTTGTTATCAGTATCAATGGCTTTTTTTTGTCTTTCATATCTTCCTTTATCTGTCATTACAAGCCAAAGATACTAAAAAGTGTACATTGGTGAATTATTATAAGATATGATATCGAGTGACGATTTAGATTTAGTTAATTGACAAAACGGGAATTATTGCCTATTATTTTCCGTCGTCTGTTATACACAGAATGCTTGCCGGTATTGGTATTATGATTTTTCTGAAACAGATCATTCCGCACTTTGAGGTGCAGGAGGTTGGAGAATAATTAATATCCGGATGTCAATTTTGGTTTTTAAAGTTGCTCTGTATGGGCAGCTTTTTTTATTCAGGTAAAATGTGCCTCATATCTTTGTTTATTTTATTCCGAAAAAATCGTTACGAACTTTTCGTAATAGATATCAGAAAACAGCAGGTATGAGATTTATGATGTGTTTTTTGCCAAATGGCTGAAAGAAAAATATAAACACTTGTTGTTATTTTGAACCTATTTTTCGCCATAACTACATAAAATCACTATTTTTGCAGGCGTTTGAAAATAATAAAGTTTATAATAATTATTCCTTTTTGCAGATACAAAGAGGGGCATTAAAATAAGTAAAGATGAAAATCTCCTACAATTGGTTAAAAAACTACATTGATATTGACCTACCGGTTGAAAAGCTTTCGGAAATATTAACAGATATAGGTCTTGAAGTAGGCGGCATTGAAGAGGTGCAGTCGGTGAAAGGCGGTATGGAGGGGCTTGTGATAGGCAAGGTGCTTACCTGCGAGAAGCATCCCAACGCCGATAAGCTTAGTGTTACCACTGTTGATGTAGGGACAGGAGAGCCGCTTCCGATAGTTTGCGGTGCTCCCAATGTCGCAGCCGGGCAAAAGGTTGTTGTTGCCACTGTTGGCACAACTCTTTATATGGGAGATGAAAGTTTTAAAATAAAGAAATCGAAAATACGAGGTGAGGTTTCGCAGGGTATGATTTGTGCAGAAGATGAGATTGGAATAGGAACCGACCACGAAGGAATCATTGTTCTGCCCGACGATGTTGAGGTTGGAACTCCCGCCAAAGACTTTTACAAAATTGAGAATGATATAGTTTTCGAGATTGACCTTACTCCGAATCGTATCGACGGAGCTTCTCACATCGGAGTTGCCCGTGATGTGGCTGCATTCCTGAAACAGACTCAGCCGGATATTGAGGTGAAGAAGCCATCTGTTGATGAATTTAAGGTTGATAACCACGATTTTCCCGTTGAGGTGGAGGTTGAGGCAAAAGAGGCCTGTACCAGATATTCGGGAGTTACCATTTCGGGAGTAAAAGTAGGAGAGTCGCCCGACTGGCTGAAAAAACGCCTTATATCAATAGGTATGGTTCCCATTAACAACATTGTGGATGTTACAAATTTTGTGCTTCATGAAATGGGGCAGCCACTGCACAGTTTCGACGGAGATAAAATTACAGGCAATAAGATTATTGTTAAGACACTGGACGAGGGTACTCCATTTGTTACTCTCGACGAGAAGGAGAGAAAACTGTCGGGAAGCGACCTGATGATTTGCAATGCTGATGAGGGAATGTGTATTGCCGGTGTTTTCGGCGGGCTGGAGAGCGGAGTGTCAGACAGCACAACCAAAATATTCCTTGAGAGTGCCTGCTTTAATCCAGTTTATATACGTAAAACAGCCAAGCGTCATATTCTGAATACTGATGCAAGTTTCCGTTTTGAGCGCGGTACCGATCCGAACATTACAATTTATGCTCTAAAACGTGCGGCCCTGCTTATCAAAGAAGTCGCAGGCGGAACAATCTCGAGTGATATTGTTGATGTGTATCCTGAGCCGGTTCCCGATTTTGAGGTGCCTGTTACGTACAAAAATATTTACCGTCTGATAGGGAAAGAGATTCCCAAAGAGAGGATTAAGCTGATACTCGAAGGGTTGGAGATTGGCGTTAAGGATGAAACCGAAGAGGGTTTTACTGCTGTTGTGCCGCCATACAGAGTTGATGTTAAACGTGAGGCCGATATCGTGGAGGAGATACTTCGTATTTACGGATACAACAATGTTGAGATACCAAGTGCTGTAAAATCAACTGTTACATATTCGCAGAAGCCGGATAACAACAAGCTCAAAAATAAAATTGCAGGTCAGCTGGTGGCAAGAGGTTTTCACGAGATTATGTGTAACTCTCTTACAAAGGCCGCATACTACGACAACCTGAAGGTGTACTCTAAAGACCGCCTGGTTATGCTGTCGAATCCTCTTAGTGCCGACCTAAATGGCATGCGTCAGACTTTGCTGTTCGGCGGACTGGAGAGTATTGAGCATAACCGTAACCGTAAAAATCCGGACCTGAAGATGTTTGAGTTTGGCAATTGCTACTACTTTAAACCGGGCAAGGATAAGCACGAACTGAAAAACTATAAGGAGGAAAATCATCTGGCACTGTTTATGACGGGGGGTAAGAATCCTGTAAACTGGAATACACCTGCCGATAATGTAACTTTTTATGACCTTAAAAACCAGGTTGAGGCAATTTTTGAACGTCTCGGACTTGATACAGACGGAATGCAAAAAGAGAGTTCAGACCTTGACCTTTTGGCAGGAGGCCTGAAGTATTCTTCCTCAAACAAGACTCTTGTTAATTTCGGAATGGTTAGCAAAAAACTGCTTAAACAGTTCGATATCAATACTGCGGTATTTTATGCCGAGATTTACTGGGATGCTGTAGTTAAAGAGAGTGCAAAAAGTGTTGTGACGTACAGGGAGATATCAAAATTCCCTGAAGTTAAGAGAGACCTGGCACTTGTGATTGACAAGAAAGTAACGTTTGAACAGATTCGCGAAGTGGCATTGAAGACAGAGAAAAAACTGCTTAAAGATATATCTCTGTTTGATGTTTACGAAGGAGATAAGATTGAGCAGGGTAAAAAATCATATGCTGTGAGCTTTATCCTTCAGGATGAAACCAAAACGCTTAAAGATAAGCAGATTGATAAGATAATGCAGAAGCTTATGATGAACTTTGAGCGTGAACTGGGGGCGAAGATAAGGAAATAGCTGTTAGCCATTAGCTTTTAGCAGATGTAATGTTATTGTAGTTGACAGGAGTCGAGTTTGACAAACTTATCTGGTGGTTAAAGAGTTGCCGGATAGTTGAAATAGCTCTGGGTAGTTTTTGAATTGGAAACTCAGGCATTGATACTTAAAGAATTAGATATTGGAGTGATTTCAAATATCGATATTCTTCTGAAACTAATTGAAGAAGAGATGATGATGCTCTATGGTTTTATGAGAAAACTTGATACGTAATACAGCAATTAGCTTTTAGCTGTTAGTTGGGAAGTATATCCGGGCTAACAGCTGACAGCTAACAGCTAACAGCTAAAACAGAATGATCAGTAACTGGATATCCGCTTTCCGTCTCCGTACTTTACCTTTGTCGCTGTCCACAATATTTACGGGCAGCTTTCTTGCATACTTCTATGGATATTTCAGAATTGATGTGTTGCTTTGGGCATCGCTTACTACTCTCTTTCTTCAGATATTATCGAATCTTGCCAACGATTACGGCGACTATGTAAGCGGCGCCGACGGTAAGCACCGTAAAGGTCCCGACCGTATGATGCAGAGTGGACGTATTACTGCCGAAGCAATGAAAAAGGCAATAGCTGTCTTTGCAGTTCTTTCATTTTTATCAGGTATTACACTTTTGTATGTTACGTTTCGTGGCAGGGTTAGTTTGTTGTTTGTGATGTTTGTCTTGCTTGGTATCGGGGCCATTGCGGCGGCAATGAAATACACAATGGGTAAAAATCCGTATGGTTACCGTGGACTCGGTGACTTGTTTGTATTTATCTTTTTTGGCCTGGTGGGAGTGGCAGGAACCTATTTTTTACATTCCCTGAGTCTTAATGTTTATATCTGGCTTCCTGCTGTATCTGTTGGTCTGCTGAGTTCAGGTGTTCTGAATGTGAACAACATCAGGGACGAAGAGAGTGACAGGGTTTCGGGTAAGAATACTCTTGTTGTGATGATGGGAGGAAAAAAGGCAAGAATTTATCACATCGTACTTGTTAATGCTGCGGTTATACTTCTGGTAATATTTACACTTTTACAATTCCGTTCTTCCTGGCAGTTTCTTTTTCTTTTAACTCTTCCTTTGTTTTTTAAACATCTGTCGGTTGTGGTGAAGAATTACGACAACTCAAAACTTGACCCTGAGCTGAAACGCCTGGCTTTGCTAACGTTTTTTACGGTTTTATTGTTTGGTTTGGGGATGATGTTATCATAACCGGTAAATAGTGCCTCTAAGAAAACGCATTAAAATCATCGAACAACCTGTTTCCTGTTTTTACCTCACCCCCCTTTTGTCCCCCCTCTCCTAATT
>JAADEM010000086.1 GCA_013153405.1 Chlorobiota bacterium | reverse complement strand
TGAAAAACAGAAATTAAACCTGTCTATTATTTTATGGTATCCTGTTATACTTTTTTAAAAAAGAAAAATCAATACAGATGTTAATTGCAGAAGTCATAAACTTCGGAAGATCAATCAGAAAGTTTAATAAATACTATTATTTCCCTGGTGATGATAGAATTATTTACGGATTTATTCCCAATTAAATTTTCAATATTTTATACTGAAGTTCGATATTTTACAATGTTTGCTTAATTTTGAGCAACCAAACAAAAAATAATATGACACATCGTTATTTACTGTTGATTTTTTTACTGACATTATTAAATCTGAATGTATTTTCTCAGGATGTTCCTGTAACACCGCAGGCAGCTCTGGAGTTTTTCAGACAAGGAAATTATGAAAAAGCAGGTGAGATGTATGCCGAGTTGCTTGCCAGATATCCTAAAAGTAGTAAGTTTAATTATTACATAGGTATATGTGAACTAAAGTCGAACAGGTCGGTTTCGAGTGCTGTTAAACATCTTAAATATGCTGCTGCGCATGGTGTGAGTAAAGATGTATACTATTATCTGGGAAGAGCATATCAACTCGATTATAAATTCAGTGAGGCAATTGATGCATTTGAAAAATTTCTAAAATATGCCAAGCCTGAAGATGTAAGATATGAAAAAGCCGAAAAATACAGAAAAGAGTCGAAAGCTGGTCTGGAAAAATCAACAAAGATTTATTATCTGCAGGTAATAAGAAAAGATACTATAGGTAAAAACAGTTTTTTGTCTTTGTATCATCCGGTAAAAGATGCAGGTTATATTATTCCTAACCGGGATTTTTTTGAGTCGGGAGTCGATCCTAATGGTATTTTATATCTGACGGAACGAAAGGATGAAGTTTATTTTTCAATGCCTGAAGACAGTACGGGTCAAACAGATTTATATAAAATGGAGAAGTTGATAGACGGGTGGAGTGATCCGATGAATCTGAAAGAAATTAATTCGGAATTTAATGAAGCGTATCCCTATCTTAATATTGACGGTGTAACTCTATATTTTTCATCGGACAGAGAAGGGGGACTTGGGGGATACGATATTTACAAAACTGTTTTTGATCCCGACACCAAAGCATTTTCAGAGCCGGTGAATCTGGGAATTCCGTTTAATTCGCCTAAAGACGATTATTTTCTGGTAACTGATGAATTTACAGGTGTTGCCTGGTTTACATCAAATCGTAATACTACCGGCGACACGGTTATGGTGTATGAAATAATATGGGATAAATCGGTTGTGAAGAATATGGTATATGAAGAGAATGATGTTAAAATAGCAGCATCAATGCCATTATTGAAAAATATACCTGAAAAGTATAAAAGTATAAATGAAAAACAGGGTAGAAAAAAATCGGTGTCCGGGAAAAAAGATCTTTTTCATTTCGAAATAACAAAAGATATTGTGTATACAGGGTTCGATATGTTTCATAGTAAAGAAGCTCTTGAGATATTTAAAAAGGGCTATGAATTGCAACAGAAAAAGGACAGCTTGTCAGGCCTTATGGCATTAAAGCGTAAGAAGTATGCAACAGCCAAAACACCCGGAGAAAGAGAGAGGCTGGTTAATGAAATACTTGCTCTTGAAAAACAGGTTTACAGCCTTGATAGTGATATAAATGACTATTACTTCCGAGCTAAGAATATTGAAAAACCTATTGTTGAGAAACTTGTCAGAGAGGGTAAGTATAAACCGCATAATACAACAAATGAAGCAAAAACAAAGAAACCGGCAGAGGAGGAGATTTTAATACCCAAAGAATACAGCTATTATACGGACGAAGAGTTTGAAAAACATTTGAAAAAGCTTGATAATATGTACAAAAAGCTTTTTCCGCCCGAAGTCGCTGCTGAACTACGAAAGGCAGACTCTTTATATGTGTGGGGAAATATTTTATCATTGGAGTCGTCGAAGTTGCTGGAGAGGGCAAATAAACAAACAGGTAATGAAGAGCTTGTGATATCTTCGGTTTTTGGTAAAGATTCAGGTAATTCAAAAACAGAGGAAGATAAATCGGTAGAGCTTAGCAGAAGAGGCAAAGAACTTAAAACAACAGCTTTAAAACTATACCATAAAGCACTTGATAAGAAATATGAAATTTTCAGTTCAAAAATAAAACAGGTTATATTGTCTCATCCTACAGAGGATTTTACCTTTCTTGAAGAACGTCAGGCACAGGCGAATGCCTATTTCAGGCGTGCAGTTGAAGATATGAATAAAAGTGCCACCATGAATCCTGAACTTTATGAAAGGGACGGTTCTCTTAAACGTAAGGCTGTGGGGTATCAGGAAGAAGGCCTGTTTTTGTATCTTGATTATTTAAATGGAAATACATCAGTTCTGGATTCAGTGAAAACAACAAAAAAGAAAGAGCTGGAAACAAAAACGATTGTGCAGAAAGTGGATAAAACCAAAGTGACTGAAAATAATAATATTTCACATGTTGAAACTCCGGCACGAAAAACTGGTAATCTTGAATACAGGATACAAATAGGGGTTTTCAGAAAAGAACCGGATAAACAACTGTTAAACAGATTGCCTTCTGTTAGTAAACTGCCTATGCCCAACAGGGAACTGACAAGATACATGTGCGGACATTACAAAACATTGGATGAAGCACGTAAATACCTGCCAGAGGTAAGAAAAACCGGACTCAAAGATGCTTACATAATAGGATTCTATAACGGCAGGGTAATTAGTGTAAAAGAGGCATTGAAAATACAAAACAGTAACTAATAATAGGCACTTTTATTACGTCGTGTAAAAACAAAAGCATACAGGCTGTATATTTTTCCATTTTGGATTGGAAAAGTATCGTTTTTTTTATTTCTTTAGATAAAACTTTTTAACCATGGTTACTCCAAGTAGAAAAAGTAAAAAAAGTACAGAAACGACCGGCAGTGAAAAAGACAGCCATCACCTTGTTCTGCACAACGATGATATAAATACATTTGAATATGTGATAGATACTTTATGCGAAGTGTGTAGGCATAATCTCGAACAGGCTGAACAATGTGCAATGATTACTCATTACAAAGGAAAGTGTGAGATAAAAAAAGGTACATTAAGTGAACTGAAGGTCATTAAGAATGTATTGTCGGAGCGAAATCTTTCCGTAACAATAGAATGATATGATGACATTAGTGATCGTTTTTCTGATCCTTCTGGGTATTTTTCTTTTGTTTTTGGAGTTTTTTGTAATTCCTGGAATAACAGTAGCCGGTATCGGAGGTTTAATTTTTACATTTGCCGGAATAACTATGGCATATAGGAATTTCGGTGCAGAAACCGGTAATTTAATCTTGTTGGGAACGGTTGTCTTAGCTGTTGCTTTAATTGTAATTTCATTTAAGTCAGGAACCTGGGAAAAACTAATGCTTAACTCAACAGTATCTGGACAGGTTGAAACAGTTGATGAAAGTTCCATTAAGCCGGGAGATACCGGAATTACCATTACTCGTCTTAATCCTATCGGTAAAGTGAAAGTCGGAAATGAGATTATTGAAGCAAAATGTCCCGGACAGTTTGTAGATCCCAATACCGAAGTCACAGTTAAACAAGTATACAAGACATATATAATTGTAAAACAAAAATAAATTTTATTATGGCTGGATTTGGATCTATCTTTTTTATTGCGGCACTTGTTGTCCTTTTCTTGATTTTTATGTACTACGTTCCCGTTTTACTCTGGTTCTCGGCTCTTGTTTCGGGTGTTAGAATCAGTCTGATACAGCTTGTTCTGATGAGGATCCGTAAAGTTCCTCCCGGAATTATTGTCAGGGCTATGATTGAAGCTTATAAAGCCGGATTAACAAATATTAAACGGGATGAGCTTGAGGCCCACTATCTGGCCGGTGGACATGTTGCCAAGGTGATTCATGCTCTTGTATCTGCCAATAAAGCCAATATTGATCTTACTTTTCAGATGGCAACAGCTATCGACCTTGCAGGACGCGATGTTTTTGAAGCTGTTCAGATGTCGGTTAATCCTAAAGTTATAGATACACCTCCGGTTGCAGCTGTTGCTAAGGATGGTATACAGCTTATTGCCAAAGCAAGGGTTACTGTAAGAGCCAATATAAAACAGCTTGTTGGTGGAGCCGGAGAGGAGACTGTATTAGCTCGTGTCGGAGAAGGAATTGTTTCATCTATCGGTTCTTCTCATACTCATAAAGCTGTTCTTGAAAATCCTGATTCAATATCCAAAGTCGTTCTCGAAAAAGGTCTTGATGCAGGAACAGCATTTGAAATACTTTCTATTGATATTGCCGATATTGATATTGGTAAGAATATAGGTGCAACATTACAGATGGATCAGGCCGAAGCTGATAAGAATATTGCTCAGGCTAAAGCCGAGGAGAGAAGAGCTATGGCTATTGCTCTTGAACAGGAGATGAAAGCTAAAACACAGGAAGCCAGAGCTAAAGTTATCGAAGCTGAAGCAGAGGTGCCAAAAGCTATTGCTGAAGCATTCCGTTCGGGAAATCTTGGTGTTATGGATTACGTTAAATATCAAAATGTGAAGGCTGATACTGCAATGAGAGAGTCGTTAGCAAAACCTCCGACATCAAAGAAACCAAAGAATGAAAAATAAATAAAAACAATGTTTATAATAAGGCCCGGCAGAAGGAAAAACTGCCGGGTTTTTAATGTTTAAAAAATAAGCGAATTTTTAAGAAAAAGTTTTTGGAGTTCCCAATCAAATTCTTACTTTTGCACACGCATTCGGGACGATGAATGTTGATAAAACGAACAAAGGTTTGTTTAAATTTATAAAGTGAAATTTAATTAAGCGTAAAACCCGGAGAGGTGGGTGAGTGGCTTAAACCACCGGTTTGCTAAACCGGCGTACGGGTAACTCTGTACCGGGGGTTCGAATCCCCCCCTCTCCGCTATTATATTTCATATTTTCGGGGTATAGCACAGTCCGGTTAGTGTACCTGCTTTGGGAGCAGGGGGTCGCAGGTTCGAATCCTGCTACCCCGACAAAAAAAGGGGAAGTCAGCAGTTTGGCTTCTCCTTTTTTGTTATGAAAAAATTTTACGTGTACATATTGCAGAGTGAGAAAACAGGTCGGTATTACTGCGGGCAGACACATAAACTGGAAGACCGCTTAATGCGCCACAATTCCGGAAGAAGTAAATTTACCTCCAGCGAACGTCCTTGGAAATTAATACGTACATTTATTTTTGCATCGCGTAGTGAAGCAATGCTTTTGGAAAAGAAGATCAAAAAACGAGGTATTCAACGATACTTGAAAGATATGATGGACAGTTAGTGTATCACGCCTGTGGCGTGAGGGTCGCAGGTTCGAATCCTGCTACCCCGACAAAAAAAGGGGGAAGTCAGCAGTTTGGCTTTCCCTTTTTTGTTATGGAAAAATTTTACGTGTACATATTGCAGAGTGAGAAAATACAGACTTGCAAATTAGTCTATTTCAGTTAGGTGTGTTGATTTTATTTGATAACCAATGACTCCGAAAGGTACTGAGCTGTTGTGTGATACAATTATACTGTTCTCTTCTTTCTTATAATTTGCATCAGCTTCAACATCAACCGATTTTACATTAACGTCAGCTTCGAATCGGCCGCTTTTCTCAATCTCTACTGTAACTTTGTATTGATTAGCGTAAAGAACTTTGAAAACAAGAAAATGACCTTTCAGCTTTCTATATGCCTGCCTGTTATGTTTGCGTAAATATTTCAATGCTATTTCTATATCCATAGGATAGATATCCTCTTTGAACCGTTTCGCAATTATATCGGTTATCTCAAATTTTAATTTATATTTTTTGTTTACATCAAACTTCAGTCCTATCATTTTCATAAAGGTTGCTGCCGCCCCGTATTCCGCTTCTCCTTTAATGTTTTCCATCTGGATGTCATATGGGCCTTCTACTGTATCAAAGTTTTTATCACGAAAACCGGGAACTTGCTTAAGATACGTTGGTAAATATCCGTATTCTATATCTTTCTCGAGCGACTCAAGAACAGAGCCTGGTCTTATACTTGTTCCGCTTACTGTAAGAAAGTTGATCTCGGGGATCATTTTCTCCATAATACTTTCAAAAGATGGATTCATTTTTCTATGTTTAATAACTATATGTGTGTACAAGTTAAGGATAAAAAATACAGAAAGAAAGTTCTATGTTTTACATTTAATAAATATTTGTCATGGGGCAATTGATTATCCTTGTTTTTATAGTATTTTGTATTGATACTTTATAAAATGGAAATATACAGTGTGATACTAAAAATATCTTAATGAACAGAATTACTTTTTGCTTTTGGTATGCAGGTTTATAAATAATCTAACTTTATATTTTCTATTCATACATCCTTATTTTGTATTAAGGGTATTAAATTTTAATTTTAGCGCTTAATTAAATAACAAATAAGAATGTCAGGAAACAGTTTTGGAACATTATTTAAGCTTACCTCTTTCGGAGAGTCGCACGGCAAAGCGGTAGGAGGGGTTATAGAGGGCGTTATACCGGGAATTGAACTGGATGAGAAGTTTATACAGAGTGAGCTAAACCGGCGTAAACCTGGGCAGTCGAGCATTACTACACCCAGGGATGAAGAAGACAGAGTGGAATTTCTTTCAGGGATTTTTGAAGGTAAGACAACAGGAACTCCTATAGGTTTTCTGATTTGGAATAAAGATCAGCGTTCAAAAGATTATTCAAACATAAAGGATGTTTACCGTCCTTCACACGCCGATTATACATATCAGGAGAAATACGGGATACGCGATTACCGTGGAGGAGGAAGATCTTCGGCCCGTGAAACAATAGCACGTGTAGTAGCTGGTGCAATAGCAAAATTGATGCTTAAACGTTACGGTATTTCCATCAATGCTTATACTTCATCAGTGGGACCGGTTAAGGTTGAAAAACATTATACGGAACTTAATCTTTCAGAAGCTGAAAAAAATATTGTCCGATGTGCAGATCCGCAAACTGCTGAGAAGATGATTGAATTCATTGAACAAGTCCGTAAAGAAAAAGATTCGGTAGGAGGGGTGATTACGTGTGTTATTAAAAATGTTCCGGTAGGATTGGGAGAACCGGTATTCGGAAAGCTTAATTCCGAACTTGGCCGTGCTATGTTGAGTATAAATGCGGTAAAAGGTTTCGAGTACGGACTGGGATTTGAGGCAACAAAGCTTAAGGGCTCACAGCATAACGACGAGTTTTACATGGACGGCGAAAAGGTTCGTACGCGAACCAATAATGCAGGAGGTATTCTTGGCGGTATATCGAGCGGTGAGGATATTTATTTCAATGTTGCGTTTAAACCGGTGGCTACTATACTCAAAGAACAGCATACTGTGACAAAGGACGGTAAAGAGGTTACATCAACTGCAAAAGGCCGTCATGATCCCTGTGTGCTTCCGCGTGCAGTTCCAATAGTAGAGGCAATGGCTGCCATGGTGCTTGCCGATGCCGTTTTGTACAATAAAATATACAAATGATTAATCGGGGATTTGAGGAATTGTTGAGCTGATAATTTTAAATACCCATAAACAATTACTCAATTTATCAATTACTCAGTTACTCAAAAAAAGAAAAATACTATGAAAAACATCCCTCTTCACTGGAAAATAATAATAGGATTAGTATTAGGTACCATCTGGGCTGTATTGTCAGGATATTTTGGCTGGTCAAAATTTACCGCCGACTGGATTGCTCCTTGGGGTACTATTTTTATTAGTCTTCTGAAGCTGATTGCAGTACCGTTGGTATTATTTTCGATTATAGGTGGCATAGTGGGGTTAGGTGATCCAAAACATCTGGGAAAACTTGGCGGCAGGACATTATTATTTTATCTGATGACAACGGTTATTGCTGTTACTATTGGGCTGATTATTGTAAACGTGGTTGCACCCGGAAAACTAATGGATGAGGATGTTCGTCTTGAAAACAGGATTTCATATGAATTATGGGCAAAGTCTGAGGGGCTTCCTCATCAGGACGATCATTGTTATATATGTGAGGATAAATATAAAGAACTTACCCAAAGTATAGCTGAGCGTACCGGATATGAAAACGATGAACAGGTAAAAGCTAAACTTAAGAGCCTGGAAGAACATACAAATAAAAGCCCTTTGAGTTTTCTGGTAGATATGGTTCCTTCAAATATATTCTATTCATTGACTGATAATACCCGGATGATGAATATTATATTTTTTGCAATCTTTTTCGGTATAACTCTTCTGTTTATACCTAAAGAAAAAGCTGATCCGGTAATAAATCTGGTTAATGGACTGGCAGAGGTGTTTTTGAAAATGGTGGATTTTATAATGAAAGCTGCGCCATTCTTTGTGTTTGCATTAATGGCCGGACTGGTTAGCAGTATGGCCGGTGATAATGTAGGAAAAATATTCGAACTGTTTAAAGGTCTGACTTGGTATTCATTGTCGGTTCTTGGCGGCTTATTGTTAATGGCTTTTGTAATTTACCCCACAATTATGAAAATATTTGTAAGACGATTGACTTACAAGCAGTTTCTTAAAGGTATAAGTCCGGCGCAAATGCTTGCTTTTTCAACAAGTTCGAGTGCAGCAACATTACCTGTAACTTTGGAATGTGTAGAAGAGAACCTTAAGGTAGATCCTAAAGTGTCAAGCTTTGTGTTACCGATAGGAGCAACAGTAAATATGGACGGAACAAGTCTTTATCAATCGGTGGCAGTTGTTTTTCTGGCTCAGATGCATATGATAGACCTTACTCTTGGTCAGCAATTGACCGTGATAATGACTGCAACGCTTGCAAGCATAGGAGCGGCTGCAATACCCAGTGCAGGCCTTATAATGTTAATGGTTGTACTTACATCTGTAGGACTTAATCCGGCATGGATAGCAATAATTTTGCCTATAGATCGCATCTTGGATATGGTTCGTACCGTCGTAAATGTGACTGGTGATGCAACGATTTCAACTGTTATTGGTGAGTTTTACGAAAAGGAAAAAAGTAAACAGGTTAATAAATGAGTTTAATACCACTTTATAAATATAAATATCTTATAGTACAGAGCATTCTCAATGTTATTGGCTATTGCTGAGAATGTCCAAAAAGTCGTCATTCTGAACGGTGTGAAGGAATCTCGTAAAGCTTTTGTGCTGATTCAAAACAGATTGCTTCGTTGTTCCTCCTCGCAATGACGTCGGGTTTATACTTTTTGGACATCCTCTTTTTACATTTCGTTTATCCCCGTAATATTTAAAATTGAAATGATAATATGTACCGTGATTAGGTTTACAGTAACATCGAATAGTTATAATTGGAATGGAAAAATGATTGTATATACTGCCGGTTATTGTTATCGTACTGTTATAAAATGCAGTAGAAGAGTGATGTGAATAATTGTTTTCAATACCCGATATATGGAGGTAAGAAAGAATTGTGAAATAGGTTTTATAATACAATTTTTTTTATAATTTTGCCGTGCACTTGAGAATCGGGGTGTAGCGCAGTTGGTAGCGTACCACGTTCGGGACGTGGGGGTCGTCCGTTCGAGTCGGATCACCCCGACAATTTTAAGCCTTCCTTTTTTTAGGGAGGCTTTTTTGTTTTTAACCCTGAACCATAATTTATTTCTTAATTTTGAAGGTAGGTTAATTTCGTATGAAATATCAACGCCTTATGAAAAGTTATTTTATTACCATACTTGCAGCTCTGATGTATGTTGTTTATACGGGATGTTATATTCCGGAGGAATCAGATAAAGACATATTAAATGATAAAAAACCTAATATAATATTTGTTTTGGTTGATGATATGGGATATGGTGATCTTGGTGTATTGTTTCAGAATCAAAGGGCAATGAAGAATAACCGAAACGAGCCGTGGCAAATAACACCTAATCTTGATCAAATGGCAAATGAAGGTGCTTTGTTTTATAATCAGTATGCCGCAGCTCCGGTTTGTGCCCCGTCGAGGGCATCATTACTTACCGGCCGCAGTCAGGGACATGCCACTGTAAGGAATAATCAGTTTGATAAAGCTCTTGAGGATAATTATACCATGGCTTCTGTTCTGAAAACTGCGGGATATGTTACAGCTGCATTTGGCAAATGGGGTTTGCAGGGAGGACAAGAGCGTAAACCTGAAAGTCATGACTGGCCTGCTCACCCGTTAAACAGAGGTTTTGACTATTTTTTAGGCTATATGAGACATGCCGACGGTCACGAACATTATCCCAAAGAGGGTGTTTACAGAGGTAAAAAAGAGGTTTGGTTAAACCGTATAAATATTACCGATTACCTGGATAAATGCTATACGGCCGATTTGTGGACAGCTGGCGTAAAAAAATGGATAACAGAACAAAGCAACAAAAAGAAACCATTTTTTGTATTTCTGGCTTACGATACTCCTCATGCTGTTATGGAGTTACCCACACAACCATATCCCGAAGGTGGAGGTCTTAATGGCGGGCTTCAATGGATTGGAAATCCGGGTTACTGGATTAATACAGCCACGGGTGAGGTTGATTCATGGACATATCCCGAATATGCCAGTGCAACCTGGGACGATGATAACAATCCTGCTACACCGGAAGTTGCATGGCCTGAAGTTTACCGACGGTATGCCACTTCAATACGCCGGATAGACGATGCTGTAGGTGATATTATCAGGCTGCTTAAAGATCTGAATATTGATGATAATACAATAATTGTTTTCTCTTCTGACAACGGTCCTTCCAATGAGTCTTATCTGCCCGAAGGATATAAACGTAACAACCCCTCTTTTTTTCGCAGTTTTGGTCCTTTTGACGGAATAAAACGGGATTGTTGGGAGGGTGGTGTGCGAATGCCAGTTATTGCCCGTTGGCCAGGACATATAAAAGGAGGTCTGAAAATACAAACTCCTTCAATGTTGTTTGATTGGGTGCCAACTTTTACCGAGATGGCAGGTTTGCCTGCTCCTGCAGTTATGGACGGGGTTTCTTTGCTGCCTTCGCTGACAGGAAGAGGAAGACAAAAGGAGTCGACGGTTTATATAGAGTATTTTGTGGGTGGAAGAACACCCCGATATGCCGATTTTGCTCCTCAGCACCGGGGACGCATACGAAATCAGATGCAGGTCATACGTTATGGTAATTATACAGGAGTAAGATATGATATAAAATCAGCAGATGATGATTTTGAGATTTATAATGTTGAACAAGATCCGCAACAGTTGAATAATCTTGCATTGAATGGCAACATGAAAGATATTCAGAGGATGATGAAAGCACGAGTATTGCAAATGCGTGTACCTAATCATTCTGCTCCTAGACCATATGATGACGCACTAATTCCAGCTTCGGACAATTCGTCAGCAGTAATGGGATATGTTTATAAAATTTATAATGGTGAATATCCGTGGGTTCCGGATATTTCCGGGTTAAAACCGTTTCAACAGGGGCAAACCGGACACATCTCAGCTGATGTTATAAAAAGCGGCAACATTGTGAACTTTTCCGGATTTATTGATATCCCGGAAGACGGAGAATACAGTTTTACTGTAATGGCAAAAGGAAAAGCTTCTTTACGTATACATAAAGCACTTGTTATTGACGCTGATTACGGTTATATATCCGGAACATATATGAAAGGTTTCTTAAAGCTTAAGGCAGGCAGGCATCCTGTATCGCTTACGTATCTGAAAAAAGGGAATGAAGCCGGTATATATTTTAAATGGAAAAAAGTTGCTTCATAGTACAGATATGTATCTTGGCTGTTAAATCTTTTCCTTACCGCAAATGATAATATCAGGAGTTGTTTTAATCGTTTGTTAATGCTGATTGTTTTAATTGTTTGTCTACCTTTACCAAAAAATAAGAAATGGTTGAAATAGGAAAATTTAATACCCTGCGTGTTGTAAAAGAGGTTGATTTCGGAATATATCTCGACGGAGGAGAAGAGTATGGTGAAATACTTATGCCTGCACGATATGTGCCTGAAAATGTTGAACCTGATGATGAACTGGAGGTTTTTATTTATAATGATTCGGAAGACCGAGTTATTGCCACAACAGAAAAACCGTATGCAAAAGTCGGGGATTTTAAATTTCTGAAAGTAAAAGCAGTAAATCGTACCGGTGCTTTTTTTGATTGGGGGCTGCCTAAGGATTTGCTTGTTCCATTTAGAGAGCAGAGAGCTAAAATGACCGAAGGTCGCACATATCTGGTACATGTTTATCTTGATACTGATACCGACAGAGTGGTTGCTTCAGCAAAGATTGATAAGTTCCTTGATAATATATTACCTGAATATGAATCAGGAGAAGAGGTAGACTTGCTGATTGCAGAAAAAACCGATATGGGGTATAAAGTGATTATTAATAATACCCACTGGGGAATGATTTATGATAATGAGATATTTGGTCCGGTTGAAACGGGGGATTACGTAAAAGGGTACATTAAAAAAGTGCGTGATGACGATAAAATAGATGTTGCCCTGCAAAAGGAAGGTTATGAACAGGTTGATTCAATATCGCAAAATATTTTAGACAAACTTAAAGATGCCGGTGGATTTCTTGCTGTTTCCGACAAAAGTCCGGCTGAAATGATATATCATCTGTTTGGGATAAGCAAAAAAAACTTTAAAAAGGCAATAGGTGCATTATATAAAAAGAAAATAATTACTATTGGTAACGATGGGATTCGCCTTTCCTGATTATTTGAGATTTTTTAATACAAAAGCAGGATTTCACAATAATGAATAAATCCTGCGTTGTTAAAAATAAAAATTATAAAAGTATAACTATTTTACTGCAATAGTTTCTATTTCAATCATTACGCCAAGGGGTAATTCTTTCACGGCAAAAGCAGCACGGGCAGGTGGGGTTTCCTGATAGTAAGAACCATAAACCTCGTTCATGTCTTTAAAGTTAGCCATGTCACTTAATAAACAGGTTGATTTAACCACGTTTTTGAAGGAGTAACCTGCAGCTTCAAGTATTGCACCAATATTTTTCATTACCTGTCTGGTTTGTTCTTTTATGCCGCCTTCCACTATTTCTCCTGTGGAAGGATCTACTGGAACCTGGCCCGAAATGTACAATGTGCCGTTTGCTTCAATTGCCTGGCTGTAAGGTCCTAAAGCTTTTGGTGCTTTTTCAGTTGTTATTGCTTTTTTCATATCTTAATGTTTTTATGACAATTTAATCATAAAATCCCGGATTATCACGAGGATGACTGCGTTTTTCATATTTAAGATCCTTAAGCAAACTTGAATTGACACTTATACTGAAAAAGTAGGATTTGTATTTACCTACCGGAACAAGATTCAGTCGCATACCCCAGCAGTGTAAATCTCTTGTTACGCCAATGTTGGTATATGATATGCTTTTGCTTTCGAAATTATATCCTGTTGAAGCGGTAATATTCCATTTTGGAGTTAGCGAGAGTTTACCTGTCAGACTAATGTCTGCCGACAGGCTATAGTCATAGTCCATTTTTTCTTTATTGAAGTCTCCTCTTAACAGATATGAGGTGAAATTGATGGAAAGACTCCATGGCATTTCAAATTTGGCATAACCGTCGTTTCCGGCTTTCAGGTTTCTGTTTCCTTTTGGTTGCGTCATTTGCATAAGCCTGTCCTCTTCCGAAACCATAGCTTCGTCCAGAGGATCTATTTCAGGCTGTTCTTCTTCCACTTCCGGCTCCTCTTCGTCATCATTTTTCTTACGTTTAAAGGTTTTATTGTTTATGTCGAAACCGAAACTGAGATTCATGTTTTCCATACGAAGAAGTTTTCCGTTTGTTTTAAGCGCCGAACGATCAACAACAACAGGAGATCCGTTATCGAGGGTGTCAATGCCGTAAGGATTAAAATATGCACCAAAGTTTATGTTTGTACCTAATATTTTTGTTCGTCCTGTCATTGTTATTCTCGACCAGTTTAAAGAATCAGCGAGCATGTTGTATGAAGTTGAGAAATTAAGACTCTCAAGAAGCTTAATCTTTTTAAATCCGGTAGTGTCTTTGTCACTTCTCACCTTCATTTCAAATGTATTTCCTAGGCTAAAACCGATATTGCCGGATTTTCCTCTGCCCGGTATTCCGTAAATGGCATTATCGTAATATGAGTACTCGTATTTTACAATTTCATCATTTTTCTCGTCATAGTATTCAAACCAGTCATAATATCCATATTTAGGGTCGCTGAAGTCGGGTCGGTATGATAAGGATATACTAGGGGTCGCAACATGTCGTATTGCTTCAATTTTATTACCGAATAGTTTTCTCCATGGTTTGTAAAAAGTGTAGATTTTTGTTGATGTTCCTACTCCGAAACTATAATCCCATACCCGGTGAAATCCTCCGGTTGTGTCAGTGGCTACAATTTCCTGTGTTTGTTCGTCCCAGCCTTTTTTTATTGATTTAAAATACCACCTCTCTTTATAATTGAAAGACGGGCTTAATGTGAAGTACTTGAGGACTTTTAAATTCATTGCCATAGGAACAGAGTGCATTACACCGTTTTTCCAGTCTTCGCGTAAACTTTCTGTGCTTAAACTCAGATCTTTCTCTTTTGTGTGTACGTAGTTTTTCATATTACCTGTATATGAAAGACTGATTTTTTCATAAAAACGTTCCTTGTTTCCTATTTTGTTTTTACGTTTGAAAGGATAGAGACGATTTACTGTGAATGTGAAATCCGGAATTGTTAAATCAATGGTTGTATCCCTGCTGTTTTGGGAGTGTAATAGGTTTGCCGAGAAATTAAAAGGTCTGCCAGGCCATCGTTTACTGTATGAAATGCTTGACCGTTTTGTACTACGGGCAACGATATTGGGATCTACAATACTATTTACATTATTATGGTCGTAAGAACTGGTTGAGAAGTTTACACTTGCTGAAAAAGACTGAAACGGATTTGACTTAGGATCTTGCCTGTGTGACCATGTTATAGAAAAGTCTTTGGTTTTTTTATAATCAGGAAGATCTTTTTCACTATAAACATTTACGATATAATTCAGATTAAAATTGCCGCCGAATTTATATCTTTTTTTGTATTTGGTTGAGAAGTGAGAACCCCATGAACCTTTTGAATAAATATCACCGGTAAGAGTTACGTCAAAATAATCATTTGCTGCCCAGTAATATCCACCGTTGCGAAGAAAGAAACCTCTGGTTTTTTCTTCACCATACGATGGGAGAATAAAACCGGAGCTGTATGTTTGAGTACTGGGGATTATGGCAAACGGGACTATTATGGGTAATTTAACATCTTCAACTACAAGATATGCCGGTCCGGTTATGATTTTTTTACCGGGAATTACTTTTGCTTTTGTGAGGTTCAGGTAAAAATGCGGATGATCATGATGATCACATGTTGAGTACCTTGCATTTTTAATGCAATAAACATTGTTTTCTATTTTTTTTGCTCTGCTACCTACTATGTAACCTTCATTTTGCTCGGTCACAATATGTTCAATCAGGGCTTTTTTGGTCTGGAAATTATATTTGAGTTTGCGCATCTGATATTCACCTTCGCTGTCCTGGTAAAGAGGCAATCCTGTTTCTTTGCCAAGAGAATCAACAGTTCCGTAAGCATAAGCCAGACTGCTGTCGAGATCAAGTTCAATGGTATATGCCGACAATGTAATATCCTCGTATTCAATCTTGGCATCACCGTATAAAATCATTTTACCATTGGCAATTCCGAATTTAATCGAATCCTTGGCTTCGTATTTCACCTCAGCATCGAGCATCATGGCTGTACCGTGTTGCTTTTGGCTTATTGTATCTGTTTGTTGTCCTGTAGAGTCGGGTGGTACTGTTTCCTGTGCAAATGACAGTGCCGGCATTATTATGGATGCTATCCAGAATAAAACAGATATAAAAGAGATATTTATTATTTTGCGGTTTATCAATTCCTGAGCTGTTTGTTTTTCTAAACGTACAAAAATAAATAAAAATTGCTCATAGAATCGTTACAAATGATAAATTAGTATTAATACCGAATTTATAATCTTTTCCAATATTTTTCTATTTTTGAGGATGCTTTTGAGAATTAGTAGTATAAATAAAAAACATGGTTGAATTGGTGAGAATAAAAGCCATTACATTTTTTTTAGTTTTTCTTTTTGTTTCGATATTTTTAGCGGGAACAATATACGCTCAGGAATCAACAAAATTCAGAACTGTTGTCATTGATGCCGGTCATGGAGGAAAAGATCCCGGAGCATTAGGGAAAAGTGCCAGGGAAAAAGATGTTGTTCTGGCTATAGCATTGAAAGTAGGTAATTACATTGAAAAGTACCTGCCTGATGTGAAAGTTATATATACAAGGAAAACAGATACATTTATTCCTTTGTATAAACGCGCAGAAATAGCGAATAAGAATGATGCGGATTTATTTATCTCGATTCATGCAAATTATATATCAAATCCCAAAATACAGGGTGTGGAAACATTTGCTTTAGGTCCTGCAAGATCTGATGAAAACCTCGAGGTTGCTAAAAAGGAAAATTCTGTAATTGTGATGGAGGATGCTTATACGACAAAATATGAAGGTTTTGACCCGAATTCGGCCGAATCATATATTTTGTTTGAGTATATGCAGTCTACATATCTGGAGCAAAGTACCTTGATGGCATCACTTATACAGAAACAATTTAAGGAAAGGGCTGGCAGGAGGGACCGTGGTGTGAAGCAAGCAGGTTTTCTTGTGTTAAGGAATATTACACACCCATCGGTTCTTGTCGAAGTAGGATTTTTAAGTAACAGGGCAGAAGAAAGATACCTTACGTCATCTACTGGCCAGACATATATTGCTTCGGCAATTTTCAGGGCAGTAAGAGATTTTAAAAAACAGTATGATGACAAGAATGCCGGTGAAAATGTTACTCAGAAAAAAGATGTGAAGAATGATGTAAAGAGTAACGATGTTGTATACAGAATTCAGGTTGCCTCATTTAAACGGGAAATAAAAAAAGGAGCAGGTATCTATAAAAAGTTTTCAGATATTTATGTTTTTCGTGATGGAGGAAGGTATAAGTATGCGACCGGGGAGGCAAATGACTATAACGAAATACAAAAGCAACTTGAGAAAGTTAAGAAAAAGGTGCCGGGCTGTTTTATTGTAGCTTTTGAAAAAGGGAAAAAAATACCGGTTTCCGAAGCAAAAAGAATTACAAATCAGGATAATTAACGGCTTATTCGTATTTTTACATAGTTATATTGTTGTAATGTTATGCGACTTAAAGATCGCAAAGAAAGTTTCTAATGCATAAAAAATGAGTATAATCAAAAAAGAAATTAAAATAGGTGTAGTTGCTATTGTTGCTTTGATGATTTTAGGATGGGGATTGAACTTCCTGAAAGGTCGTAATGTACTTTCCGGTGGTGTTGAGTATTATGGAATATATTCAAATGTGTCAGGCCTCGACGAAGCAAATCCCATATATTACAGGGGACTTAAAATCGGAAGTGTACGTAAAGTAGAATTGCATCCTACCAGACATGATAAATTATTGGTTACATTTAATATCGTAAAGGATATTTCATTTCCCAAAAACTCCGTGGCTAAAATCTACAGTCTAGATCTTATGGGAACTAAAGGTGTTGAATTTGTTGAAGGTGACAGTAAGGAAATGCTACAGCCGGGCGATACAATAAGAACATATGTTTTAGGCGATTTTAAGGATCAATTGAGTATTGAAGTACTTCCCCTGAAAGAGAAAACGGAAAAATTAATTGTAAATTTTGATTCCCTCATTCTTAATATTAATCAGATTTTCAAAGGTGAAAATAAAAACAACATTGAAGGTAGTATCGAAAAATTATATGAATCGCTTGATAATATATCAAAAATGACCGGAAGTTTTGCCGGTGCTTTTGGTGAAGGTGGTGAGTATAACACTATGTTAAAAAGGATGGATTCAATTATGATAGCATTAAACAGGCAGACTCCTTATCTTGATACTACATTATCAAACCTTGCAGGCTTTTCTGACAAAATTAACAAAGTTGAACTTGATGTTACTTTGCAGGAATTGAATAAAAGTCTGATACAAGCTACAAAAATGTTTCAGGGTATAAACGAAAGTGAAGGTAGTTTAGGTATGCTCTTTAATGATAAAGAACTTTATTATAACCTTGTTGATGCTTCTGCAAACCTTAACAGACTATTGCTCGATGTTAGACATCAGCCCAAAAAATACGTACACTTTTCTGCTGTTGATTTTGGAAAAACATACTATCCTGACGAACAAAACTGGGGTATGAAAGGAATAGTTTTTCAGGTGAAACTGTTTGAGTCTAAATCGCCTGTGAAACTTGAAAAATATGATGTGGCCGATAAGTACAGAATATTTGAAGATTTCGACGGTAAGAAATTTATATATACTATAGGGCAGTCACGTGACTATAAAACCATACAACAGGTGCTGAAAGAAGCTTCTGCCGAATACCCTGACTGCAAAATTATAGCTCTGGAAAACGGAAGACCAATTTCTCTCGACAAAGCCATTCGCAAGATAAATAATTAAACACTTAATTACCGAAATACATTTTTTGATAAAAAAAGATTTTTTTTTAGTTTTTTTTATTCTTTGCTCAATCGGTTATTCTGTAAGGCATACAAATTTGATGATGTGATTCTTTAATATTGATGTTGTGCTTAATGCACAATAAATCAGGGCTTTGTGATTGTTAGTTATTAACTGGCTGAAAATTAGTTTAGTAATATAGGATTTAAAAAATCAAGAGAATAAGCATTTTTTTTTCACAATTTTTTTCACAAATTTTGTTTCACGGAAGAAAAATAGTATTAATAAAAATTTAAAAGAGAGCGGAACAAAAAATGAGACCTAACCATGATGTTGTTTGGACAAACTGCCTGAAAATAATAAAAGATAACATCCCTCAGACCAGTTATAAAACCTGGTTTGAACCCATAATCCCCAAAAAGATTGAAAACAATGTTTTAACAATTCAGGTTCCAAGTCTGTTTTTCTACGAATATCTTGAAGAACAGTTTATCGACCTTTTAGGAAAAACATTGAAAAAGGTAGTTGGAGAGAATGCCAAGCTTGAATATAGTGTCGTAATGGATAAAAACCATTCGAATAAAAAGCAGGCAACAATAAATGTACCTACCAGTAATAAAACAGATTTACGTAACCGCCCGGTTTCGCTACCATCGGGAAAGGAAAGACCTACGATAAGAAATCCGTTTGTAATTCCGGGAATAAAAAAGCTCAATGTTGATCCGCAGCTCAATAGTGCATATTCTTTCGATAACTTTGTAGAAGGAGCTTGTAATCGTCTTGCCAAATCGGCAGGAATGGCGGTTGCCATGGATCCTGGAATGACAGCATTTAATCCGCTTTTTATATACGGTGAACCAGGTCTTGGTAAAACTCACATAGCTCAGGCAATCGGTATAGAAATAAAAAAGCAGAAACCGGAAAAAACTGTTTTGTATGTAAGTGCCAATAAGTTTGAGACGCAATATACAGAAGCTACACGAAATAATAATCGTAATGATTTTCTGAATTTCTATCAGATGATTGATGTTCTGATTATAGATGATATTCATGAACTTGCTGGAAAAACCGGAACTCAAAATATATTCTTTCATATTTTCAATCATCTTCATCAGGCAAAAAAACAATTAATACTTACATCAGACAAACCACCTGTAGAGTTGAAAGGGCTGGAAGACAGATTACTTTCAAGATTTAAATGGGGGCTTACAGCAGAATTGCTTCCTCCTGACTTCGAAACAAGAGTTGCTATACTCAGAAAGAAAATTTACAACGACGGTTTGAAAATGCCTGAAGATGTTATTTTCTATATAGCAAATAATGTGGAACATAACATAAGGGAACTGGAAGGTGCTCTTGTACTGTTACTAGCACATGCAACTTTTAACAAGGAAGAAATAAACTTTGAAACAGCAAAAAGGGTTGTTGAAAAACTCGTAAAGAAAGAGAAAAAGGAGCTTTCTGTTGATCATATCTCGAAAACAGTTTGTGATTATTATGGTCTTGAAATGGGTACATTTCAGTCGAAGACTCGCAAAAGAGAAATTGTTCAGGCTCGGCAAATTGCTATGTATTTCAGCAAAACATTAACAAACTCATCATTGGCATCTATCGGGTCTAAAATAGGTAATAAGGATCATGCTACTGTTCTGCATGCCTGCAAAACTATTAATAACCTTATGGAAACGGATAAGGAATTTAAGAAGCAACTTAAAGATATTGAAACAAAACTGAAGTTTTGAAAATATTCTTAAAAAAAGAACATATGCAGGCATCCTCCGGGATGCCTTTTTTGTTTTATAAACTGTTGTATTTGATGAATAATAGTGAATATATTTCATGGATATTCGTAAGAGAAAATTAAATCTGTACTCCGGAAAAATATTTTTGCCGGATATATTTTAGTTAGATTTATTTGTAATATTTAGTTCATTGTTAATATTATGAATAAAATCATATTAAATGTTTTTAATTATTATAGTTTTGCAATCATTAAATCATTAAATCATCTGATATGAAAAAATATTTATTCATTCCATTATTATTAGTATTGTTAATTATGGTAACAACACAATGTACCGAAACAAAAAAAGAAGAACAAAACCCATTCTTTACCGAGTGGAATACACCATTTGGTATTCCGCCTTTTGAATCTATAAAACCGGAGCATTATATTCCGGCAATGGAAAAGGGAATGGAAGAGCAGAATAAGGAGATTGAAGCTATAGTAAATAACCCTGAAGAACCAACCTGGGATAATACTTTGAAAGCCCTTGATTATTCCGGCGAACTTTTAAGAAAAGTTCTTAAGGTTTACTACAATCAGATTTCGGCTAATACCAACGACGAACTGCAAAAGGTTCAGACAGAAATGTCTCCTAAACTGTCTGCTCATTTCGATGAAATATCCCTCAATCCTAAGCTTTTCGAAAGAATTAAGTATGTATATGAAAATCAGGATAAATACAAACTGACAGATGAAGAGAAATATTTGCTGGAGAATCATTACAAGGAACTGGTTCGTAACGGAGCAAACTTGTCACCTGAAGATAAAGAAAAACTTAAAGAGATAAACCAGAAGCTATCGAAACTTGAAGTTAAGTTTAATCAGAACCTGCTTGCCGAAACAAATAAATACAAGATTGTAATAGATGATGAAAAAGACCTTGAAGGACTTCCGCAAAGTGTAATAGATGCCGGAGCTGCCGAAGCCAAGGCTGCAGGCCTTGACGGAAAGTGGGTTTATACGGTACAGCGACCGAGCATGTACCCGTTTCTTACCTATTCTAAAAACAGGGAGTTGCGGAAAAAACTTTACAATTACTATACAACCAGAGCCAACCATGATGATGAACATGATAATAAGGCAATTGTTGCCGAAATTGTAGCATTAAGGGCTGACAAGGCAAAACTTCTGGGATATAAAAATCATGCTTCATTGGTTCTTGAACCACGTATGGCAAAAACTCCTGAAAGAGCATATGAGCTTCTTTACAAGATATGGGATGCCGCATTGCCGGTGGCTAAAAAGGAGGCCGGAATGATGCAGGATATGATTGACAAAGAAGGCGGCAACTTCAAACTTCAGTCATGGGACTGGTGGTATTATGCCGAGAAAATCAGGAAGGCAAAATATAATCTTGATGAAGGAGAGGTCCGTCCTTATTTTGAGTTGTCTAATGTGCGTGACGGTGTGTTCTGGAATGCTCAACAACTGTTTGGTATTACCTTTACACGTTTGAATAATGTACCGCTTCCTCATCCCGATGCAGAAGCTTATGAAGTTAAAGAAGCTGATGGTTCACATCTGGGAATTTTATTCCTTGACTTTTTCCCGCGTGAAAGTAAAAGAGGTGGAGCCTGGTGTGATTCATACAAAGATCACAGAGTTATTAACGGAAAGGAAGAGATGCCTATAGTTACTATTGTTACAAACTTTACAAAACCTGCCGGAGACACTCCGTCTTTATTGAGTATGGATGAAGTTGAAACCCTCTTCCATGAGTTCGGACACGGCCTTGACGGCCTTTTCAATAAAGCCAGTTATAATACGACATACATTGCATGGGATTTTGTTGAGCTTCCGTCTCAGATTGATGAGCATTGGGCTACACAGCCGGAAGTTCTGAATCATTATGCTAAGCATTACAAAACCGGTGAAGTAATTCCTGAAGAACTGGTCAAAAAAATGGATGCTGCTAGCAAGTTCAATCAGGGATTTGCCAATGTTGAATATCTGGCAGCTTCAATGCTGGACCTTAAATATCATACGTTAGAAGCTCCTGTTCATATTGATGATATCAACAAATTTGAAAAAGATTATCTGAACAGCATTGGTCTTATACCAGAAATTGAACCACGGTACAGAACCACATATTTCGCTCATATTATAGGAGGATATGATGCCGGTTATTACAGTTATATATGGGCAGCTGTACTTGATAATGATGCATTTGAAGCATTTAAAGAAAATGGAATCTTCGATAAAGCTACAGCAGAATCGTACAGAAAAAATATTCTGGAGAAAAACGGTATTGAAGATCCTATGAAAATGTATATTGATTTCAGAGGACGAGAGCCTGAGATTGAGCCATTACTACGAAACAGAGGACTTCTGAATTAAAATATTTTTGCACAGTACAGCGGGATGGATGTTTTGTCATTTATCCCGCTGTTTTTTTGTTTTATCCTGTGTTCATTAATCCGGGTGTTTAAAATTTATCATGCTCATGTCAGGTTCTTACTTTACTGTTGATATACATATTTTAAATGCCGGATTCCTGGTTTTTGCTAACTTTGTCAGAAATATTTGTATGATATGAGAATAGATGTTCTTACTATTTTTCCCCGGATATTTGAAGGACCTTTGAGTGAATCGATAATGAAGCGTGCCATTGATAAAGGGCTTGTTGAGATTCACTTTCACGATATAAGGGATTACAGTGAAGATAAACACAAAAGAGTTGATGATTACCCTTTTGGTGGTGGAGCCGGAATGGTTATGCGTATTGAACCGATTGCTCGGGTGATTGAAAAACTTAAGAGTGAAAGAGTTTATGATGATATAATTTATACTACACCCGATGGTGAGGTCTTTAATCAAAAACTGGCAAACACATTATCGCTTAAAGGAAATGTTATGATATTGTGCGGGCACTACAAAGGTGTGGATCAGAGAGTGAGGGATCTGTATATAACCAAAGAGATTTCTATTGGTGATTTTGTGCTTACCGGAGGGGAACTTGCTGCTGCCGTAATTATTGATGCTGTTGTACGTTTAATTCCCGGTGTTATTTCCGATGAAACATCAGCTCTGACAGATTCATTTCAGGATAATCTGCTCAGTCCTCCTGTATATACCCGTCCGGCAGAATTTAAAGGGCATAAAGTGCCGGATGTTTTACTGAGTGGTCATGAAAAAAAAATTGAAGAGTGGCGAGAGAAACAGGCTTTCGAACGAACCAGAAAAATACGTCCGGATTTATTGGAAGACGATAAGGGTTAGTCATTAAAATATCTGTATTATTTTTGCCTCTTAAATATTTTGTAGTTATTTAACCGGTTCTTCGGAAATCATCTTCTGCAGATAGATTTGTATGGACAGTAATCACATTTCTTTTTATCGGATACCTGTTCAAAAGGAACAGAGGGATCAAAAATCTCAGAAAGTAACAACTTCATGTTTTTCACAAACTCACTTTCCACCTCATTGAAATATATTTCTTTAGCATTGCTTGATCTGTTTCCTCTTTTTATGTCAGGAGTATAAGATTTATTGAAAAGCTCTTTGGTATTGATAATGCCTGCGGAATAAAGAATTCCACTATCATTCTTATCCTTTTTTAGTATATATGAATACAGAAAAGTCTGGAATATGGCTTTTAAATCGGAATGTTTTTCTTTGCTGAATAATGTGTCAATATCTGAAAAGATATTTTTTGAACTTCCGGTTTTGTAGTCGATAATTCTTATAATATTATCTTTTTTATCAATCCGGTCAATTGTTCCTTTTATTTTTACTGTTTTGTTATCGAAAGAGAATTCGGTTTCCACATCTAATTCAAGCCCGGAAATTGTAAATGGGCAATAACTCTTTTCTTTTTCAAGGAGTTCGAGAATATACTTTTTTGTTACCTCTTTTAATATTAGATTATTACCATACAGGTCATTAAAACCATGTTTTTGAAAATCAAAAGGAGAGATCTCTTTTTTGAAGGCCTCTTCAATTATCCTGTCTGTATTTGCAGTGTTTTGTATTAATGCATCAATTAAGTCAGAGGATAGCTGCTTGTCAATGAATGGTCTGAAAAGATTCTCAATAGCAGTGTGGAATATTTTACCGAATATTCTGGAATCGGCTTCATCCATTATCTCCTCGGGTTCTTTTATGCCGGCTACATTTGAATAATAAAATCGCATAGGACACTCCATGTATTTTGACAGAGTACTGGGTGATAACGTCCTGTGGCCTGTTAAGAACTCGTTAAGAGCATTTAATACATTTTTATTTTTAATGGTTTTAACGGCAGGAGAAGGAATCAGAGTCACCTCTTCTCTATATTGTTTCAGTTTGGGCTTTACAGGATAGAGGTAATTTAGTAAATAAAGAAAACGACTCATTTCTCCCGATTTCATTCCGTCAGTATCGGTAGTATATAGCAGCGACACTTTTTTGGCTCTGTGTATAAGCCTGAAAAAATAGTAAGAATAAATGTTGTCCTGATACTCTATTGTAGGCAATCCGAATCCTGTTCTGAGTGAATATGGAATAAATGATGCCGCAGGTGTTGTTTTCGGAAAAATATTCTCATTAAGATTAAGTATAATGAGATTGTCGAAATCGAGGGCCCGGGTTTCAAGTATTCCCATTACTTGCAAACCTCCAAGGGGTTCCCCTTCAAAAGGAACGGTACGGTATTCGAGTAGTTTCTTCAACAGTCTGAACCATGTTTCCGGGAGAGTATCGGCAGTATATTCGTTCAGGATATCGTCTAACCTTACAATTGTTTGATAAATATTGTACAAAAACTCCCTTTCTATCTCTTTTCCTTTTTCGTTACTTAATGCTCCTGCAATTTTATACAAAATTTCTTTCAGGTATTCTGACAACTCTTCTGATGTCTTTATTTTTCTGAAAATGAGAGTAAACAGGTTGTTAATGTGTAATTCATTCTGTTCGGGAAACAATGAATTTTCTTTTATAATATACGTTAAAAGTTCTTTCGAATGTTCCGGTTCCAGAAGTGTTATGTATTGGTGCTGTAATATCGGAGTTACAAGTTTATGATGAAACCATACTTTATTGTTTTTGCTTTCTCTAAGACGGAGCTGAAGTTCAAATAAAAGTTCTATAAGTCCGTATGCAGGAGTGTTTTTAAGAGGATACCCCATAGTTACATTTATACGGTCCACTTTTTCAGGTATACCGTAAAGGGCTGGCAGAAGCATGTTTTCATCAGTGAGGACCAGGGCAGTGTTCATGTTTGCCCTATCGGATTCCTTTAAAAAATCATTAATTACAGTAAGCTGATCCATTGATGTTGAAACCGGAGAGATAGTAATATCCTGCGATTCGGTATGTTCGTTCATTGGTAATTTCCATCCTTCAGGCGAAGGGTATTTAAGAGTATTTTCTTTTATGAAATATCCGGGGCCGGAACTTTTTACGGAAATACTGCCTTTGGGAACCGGTAAGTTATTTATCCATTCAGAATAGTCCCAGAAAAAGTCAGCTTTTGCATGGTTTTTTAAAAATTCAAATAGTTTATCTTCTGCCGGAGTAAGAGCATTGAAACCTGCAAAAATTAATTTTTCATATCCATAACCTTTAAATTTGTTATTGATAATATCTTCGGCAACATTCCGGTAATGCATACCGCTGTATACCATATTTTTATTTTTCAGTTCTTTTCGGAACTCCGAGTATATTTCATAAAGATTATCCCATAGTGAAATAAACTCTTTCTGATGTGTTGAAAACTTTTCGGTATTAAATGCTCCCCAGAATGTTTTTATGGCTTCCAGCTGCTTTTTTGTCAGATGTGAATAATCATCGTCGAGTTGTTTGATATCAGATAAATTAGTATATAACTGTTTTGCATTAATAAGGTGTTTGTCGATGTCATCAAAATCGCTAATCAGTGTTTCTCCTATTGAAATAAAATCATCGAAGGATATTTCTTTATGCAAAACGCGGTTGTATACAGAATGCAAAATGAACAGAAGAGAAATGTTATCGGCAGTTGAGTAATCTGTGTATTCTTCAAAAAGTTCATTGATGGTAATAACCTTCGGTGCCCATACAGGTTTGGAAATATATGAGCTCAGATATTTACTGAAAAATAAACCTGTCCTTCTTCCCGGAAATACGAAACAATAAGAAGAGAAATCTGTTTTAGAAGTGTAAAATCCGGCAATTGAGCTTAGAAAGTTTGCTTGCATCATATATTGAAATTATAAGGAATAAAAATATAGAATATATATTATATGGACAATTTCTCTTTTATAGGAAATGCTAGTCCGGAAGCAATAGAAGAGTTGTACCGGAAGTATAAGAAAGATCCTGCCAGTGTAGATGAGTCTTTTAGAGAGTTTTTTAACGGTTTTGATTTTGCATTGTCCAATTACGATACATCTGACAGCGGGCATATATCTAAAGAATTTAAAGTCCTTAATCTTATACACGGTTATCGTCAGAGAGGTCATCTTTTTACCCACACCAATCCGGTTCGTACCCGTAGGAAATATTATCCGACGCTTGATATAATAAATTTCGGATTAACAGACGATGATCTTGACACAGTATTTCAGGCTGGTAAAGAAATAGGTATCGGTCCTGCACCGTTGAAGGATATACTAAAGCACTTAAACCGTACTTATTGTGGAAATGTCGGTGTGGAATATCTTTATATTCGTCATCCGGAGGTTGTGTCATGGTTAAAAAACAAAATGGAGAAAGAGCAGAATACTCCTGATTTCGATAAAGAGAAAAAGTCTGAAATATATGAGGACTTGATAAAGGCAGTAGGTTTTGAGTCGTTTATTCATAAAAAATTTCCGGGACAGAAAAGATTTTCTCTCGAAGGGGCAGAATCTCTCATTCCCGGACTTAAGGCTGTGCTGAATAAAGGGGCTGGAGAAGGTGTTGAGGAAGTCATAATCGGGATGTCGCACCGGGGAAGGCTGAATGTACTTAGCAATATTTTGAATAAGCCTTATGAGAGAATATTTAATGAATTTATTGGAGACGAGTATGAGGATAATATTTCGCTGGGGGATGTAAAATATCACCTTGGTTACGGAAATATAACAGAAACCGTATCAGGAAAAAAAATAAAAGTAAATCTTGTTCCAAATCCTTCACATCTGGAGGCTGTCGGCCCTGTTGCTGAAGGTATTTCCAGGGCAAAAACAGATCACAGATACGAAAAGGATTTTAATAAACTTATTCCTGTAATAATTCATGGCGATGCAGCCGTTTCAGCTCAGGGGGTTGTTTATGAAGTCGTTCAAATGAGTCAGTTGCCCGGATATAAAACAGGAGGAACAATACATATAGTGGTCAATAATCAGGTTGGATTTACTACAAATTACCTTGATGGAAGGTCATCAACCTACAGCACCGATGTCGCAAAGGTTACCCGTTCTCCGGTATTTCATATTAACGGAGATGATCCGGAAGCGGTTGTTTATGCGTTGGAGCTGGCAATTGAGTTCAGGCAGCGATTTAATACAGATGTGTTTATTGATCTGCTGTCGTACAGGAAATACGGGCACAATGAAGGCGATGAGCCAAGATTTACACAACCTTTGCTTTATAAAGTCATAAACAGGCATCCTAACGTAAGAGATATTTACAGAAAACAACTTGTTGAAGAGGGGATTTTTAGTGATAGAGAACTGGCTGATAGAATTAAAATATTCAATGATAACCTTGAAGGAAAATTAAAGGAATCGAAAAAAATAGAGAAAATAGTTATAAAACAGTTTCTTGAAGAGGAGTGGTCGGAATACAGATATGCAACAGATAAGGATTTTGAACAATCTCCGGAAACCGGAATAGATAAAAAAGAATTAATATCTCTTTTTGAAAAAATAAATTTTCTCCCTGAAGGTCTTAAGTTTTTTAAAAAAGTACATAAAATAATAGATGACAGAAGGCGTATGGTTAAAAATAATGCCATAGACTGGGCTCTAGCCGAACTTTCAGCCTACGCTTCTATATTGAATGAAAACAGACCCGTAAGGATAAGTGGACAGGACTCGGAGAGAGGTACTTTTGCACATCGTCATGCTGTGTTTGTTCAGGAGGACACCGGAGAAAAATATTATCCTTTGAAAAATATTTCGAAACAACAGGGAATGTTCGAAATTTATAATTCTCTATTGTCTGAATATGGTGTAATGGGATTTGAGTATGGATATTCTCTTGCCGCACCTGCAGGATTAACCGTGTGGGAAGCTCAGTTTGGTGATTTTGCAAATACGGCACAGGTAATTATTGACCAATATATAAGTTCGGCGGAGGAAAAATGGGGATTGCAAAATGGTTTGGTTTTATATCTTCCTCATGGTTATGAAGGTCAGGGACCTGAACATTCCAGTGCCAGAATAGAACGTTTTCTTCAATTGGCTGCCCGAAATAATATGCAGATTGTGAACTGTACTACACCAGCTAACTTTTTTCATGTTTTACGCCGGCAGGTAACTGTTGGCTACAGAGTGCCTTTAGTAATTTTTACTCCGAAAAGCTTGTTAAGACATCCGGAATGTGTTTCGGAACTTGAAGATTTGACTGGAAATACAAGATTCAAAGAAGTAATTGATGACAATGATGTGGATGTGGAAGAAGTAAAAAGGGTGGTTTTTTGTTCGGGTAAAATATATTACGATTTACTTGCACGTAAAAAGGAGCTGAACGCCAGAGATGTTGCATTGATACGAATAGAACAACTACATCCGTTTCCAGGCAAGCAGGTTGGACAAATATTAGGGAAATATAAAAATACATTGTTACATCTGTGGGTGCAGGAAGAACCCGAAAATATGGGTGCCTGGTATTATATACAAAATCAGTTACATAATCTGAAAATTATTCCTGTTGCCCGTCTTGCCAGTGGAAGCCCGGCTACAGGCCTTACCAGGTTGCATCAGATAGGACAAAATGAAATTATAAACAAGGTTTTTAAACCGTGCCATTGTGAACTGAAAAACAAGTACTGTGGATTACAGTGTGTTGAAGGAAAAACAAGAGAAGAGATACTAAAACAACATATGTACTTTGAAGAGCCGCAACGTTTTAGTATTTAAGCAAGTTTAAATAAATTGAAATAAGTAAAAATGATAGTAGAGGTTAAAGTACCATCACCCGGAGAATCGATAACAGAGGTTGAACTTACGACATGGCTGGTAAAAGACGGAGATATTGTCGGGTTGGATCAGGAACTGGCAGAAATAGAGTCGGACAAGGCAACCCTTTCTCTTAATGCCGTGGAGGCAGGTAAAATAAACATTAAAATACCCGAAGGGGAAACTGTTAAGGTTGGAAGTATTGCATGTACCATTGATACATCATTTGCTGCTACAGAGCCAGCCCCTATAAAGGATGAAGATTCGGAAAAGAAAATACCGAATGAAACCCGGGAAGAGGTTGAATCAGAAGAGAAAGTGAGTAGTGTGGAAAATGTGTTGCAGGTAGAGTCGGAAAGAGTGAAAGCAACACCTTTAGCAAAAAAAATAATGGAAGAAGAGGGCTTATCAATAGACGATGTGTTAAATGGCCTGAAAAAACTTTCGGCTTCGGATGTGAAAAAAGCCGGGGAAGTTATAGCTGCTGGTAATAATGATCATGAAAGTAGTATTGGGAAAATCAAATCGCGTGTTGTAAACCGAAAAAAAATGACACAGTTGAGGAAGAAACTTTCTCAGCGGCTGGTCAGTGTGAAAAATGAAACAGCAATGCTCACAACCTTTAATGAGGTTGATATGTCGGCAATTATAGGATTAAGAAAGAAATACCAGAACGATTTTATCGATAAGTATGGAATAAAATTAGGGTTTATGTCATTTTTTATAAAGGCTGCATCCATAGCTTTAATGAGGTTTCCAATGGTAAATTCGATGATAGACGGAGATGAAATACTTACCCCGGAATTTGTTGATGTATCGGTTGCTGTGCAGGCTCCCAAAGGGTTAATGGTTCCGGTAATCCGAAATGTTGAAGAACTTTCTTTGGCTGACATCGAAAGAGAACTTAAAGTGCTGGCAGAGAAAGCCCGTAGTGGAAAACTTTCATTAGACGAGATGAAGGGGGGAACTTTTACTGTAACTAACGGAGGAGTATTTGGTTCAATGTTATCAACTCCGCTGATTAATCCTCCCCAATCAGCAATACTGGGGATGCATAATATTGTTGAAAGACCTGTGGCTGTAAATGGTAAGGTTGAAATAAGGCCAGTTATGTATCTGGCTTTATCATACGATCACAGATTGATAGACGGCAAGGACTCTGTTGGTTTTCTGGTTAATCTGAAGGAGATGCTGGAAAATCCGGTTAGACTTTTATTTAATGGAGATGAGCCCGAAAAAGCAGTTTTGGAACTTTAATGTAAATTATTCGTATAAAAACATATTGGTTTGAACTGTTGATAAATTGGATAAGACAATTTTTGTGTATGTCGTACATTGATTGTTACTTTAAAGTTCATTGCTTTATCCTGAATTATGATTGAAAATAAAAATGTTCTTGTTACCGGAGGTGCCGGTTTTATTGGTTCAAATATTATTGAGCAATTACTTAAACAAAACAATAGAGTTGTTTGTCTTGATAATTTTTCGACAGGAAAAAGAGAAAATATAGCGCCCTTTCTGGGTGATGAAAACTTTACTCTTTTTGAAGGAGATATAAGAGAAATTGATACCTGCAAAAAAGCTGTTGAGGGAAATTCAATAGTTTTGCATCAGGCTGCACTTGGTTCGGTGCCGCGCTCTATTAAAGATCCGATAACATCAAATGACGTTAATGTATCGGGATTTCTGAATATGCTGGTTGCGGCAAGAGACGAGGGTGTAGACCGATTTGTTTACGCAGCCAGTTCTTCAACATACGGCGACAGTAAAGAATTGCCTAAAGTGGAAGAAAGAATAGGTAAACCTCTGTCGCCATATGCAATAACAAAATATGTAAACGAATTGTATGCCGATGTTTTTGGTAGACAGTATGGAATGCAATTAATAGGATTAAGATATTTTAATGTTTTTGGCCGGAGGCAAGACCCGGATGGGGCATATGCGGCAGTTATACCAAAATTTGTGAAATCGTTGATAAACAAAGAATCTCCTGTAATAAACGGAGATGGTACTTTTTCAAGAGATTTTACATATGTCGAGAATGTGATTCAGGCTAATCAGCTTGCGGCAACGGTAAGTAACCCCGATGCAGTTAATACGGTTTATAATGTGGCATTCGGGGAGAGGACGACACTGAATCAGCTTGTTAGTTACCTGAAAACATTTTTATCGCGGTTCGATCCCGGTATTGCAAATGTGAAGGTAGAGTACGGACCTGCCAGAGATGGTGATATACCTCACTCTCTGGCTTCAATTGAAAAAGCACGTAAATTACTTAATTATAATCCGCAATATGACGTAAAAACAGGGTTGGAAAAGGCAATTGAGTGGTACTGGAACAACCTTAAATAACAAATTAGAACTGTAAATTAGTTCTATTTTCTTGTTATTTTTATGATTATTGATAATTTTGAATGAATTAAAAAAAATAGAAACTCAATATTACTGATTATGAAAGAAAAATTATTTTTTATTACCGTTCTTTTTGCAGCTTTGTTTTTTACCGGATGTAAAGATGATGATGATGACAGTGTGGATACAGAAAAACCTGTGATAACTATTCTGAAACCGGTCGATGGTGATGTTTATGCAACAGGAGAATTGATAACATTTTCTGCTAATTTTATTGATAATAAAGAATTAAAGAACTGTAAAGTTACTTTGGGTATTGTTTCCGGAAACGGAGACGGTACTGCCTGGACTCCCGGAGAAACCAATATTGCATTATCAGGAACAACTATGGCTGTTACCGACAGAGATTTATTTGGTGTAATTCCAGATTGTGAAACCGGTACATATAAGCTTACAGTTGAGGTAAGTGATGCAGCTGAAGTTCCGAATATTAATATCCATTCTTTAAATATCGACATAATATCAAATACTCCGGTTCTGAATGTTGAGAAACCGGCAGAAGGCTCAACCTATGTGTCTGGTGAGGACTATTTGTTGCTTACTGCTACCTGTTCCGACAATAATGAACTTAAAGAACTGGTTTATTATGTAACATATCTTGATGCAGGTTCGGCATCATTAAAGGGTACTACAGGAGTAAACGATCCATGGGATCCGGGACGGGCAACAATTAGTTTGTCCGGATCTTCAGAAGAATTTAATGATGAAGTTCTTTATGGCGGCCAGATTCCTGTATCGAAAGCAGGAAACTATAAACTCACTTTAGAACTATTCGACACCGATGGTAACTCTGTTGTGAAAGAGATTAATTTCCAGCTTGTTGATGCATCTTGATTGTAAATAACAGTATATAAAAAAGGGCTTTAAAGCCCTTTTTTTGTGTATAAAATGATTATTATGAAATATGATTTCGACCGGATAATTGATCGCAGCGGAACTGATGCGTATAAACTTGAACTAAGAGAAAAAACATTTGGCAAACCGGATGTAATTCCGCTATGGGTTGCTGATATGGATTTTGCAGCTCCTCCATCTGTGGTCAATGCGATAAGGGAAAGAGCATCGCATCCCGTTTTCGGGTATACAGTAAGAACAGAAAGGTTTAATAATGCAATAATAAACTGGCTTAAAAACCGTCACAACTGGGAGGTTAAAAGCTCCTGGCTGGAGTTTTCTCCTGGAGTGGTGACGGGTCTGGCATTAACTGTTCTTGCATATACCGAACCCGGCGATGGTGTGATAATTCAACCTCCGGTATATCCTCCATTCTTTTCTGTTGTAAAGGATAATTCGCGACAATTGGCATATAATACGCTTGTGAACAAAGGAGGGAAATATGAAATAAATTTTAACGAGTTAGAAGAGCTTGCCGCAAATCCTAAAAATAAAATGCTGATATTGAGCAGTCCTCATAATCCGGTTGGCAGAGTCTGGACAAAGGAGGAGTTACTTAAAATTGCAGACATATGTCTTCGCAACGACCTGCTTATTATTTCTGATGAGATACATTCCGATTTGGCTTTATATGGTAATGTTCATATTCCTGTTGCTTCTTTAAGTGATGATATAGCAGGCCGGTGTGTAACCTTTATGGCTCCCAGCAAAACATTTAATATAGCCGGTTTTAGTACTTCTTATGCCGTTTGCAGTAATCGTGAACTTATGATTAAATACAAAAGAGCATTAAACAGGCTACATCTTTATTCCGGAAATTTGTTTGGCGGTGTAATCCTTGAGTCGGCATATGAAGGTGGAGCAGAGTGGCTTGATGAAATGAAAGTTTATCTTGAAAAGAATATTGATCTTGTATATGATTTTGTGAAAAACAGGCTGCCGTTTATTAATCTTATCAAACCTGAAGCCACATATCTTTTATGGCTCGATTTCAGAAATTCGGGAATGAATCAAAAAGAGCTGAAATCTTTCCTTATAAATGATGCCAATGTCGGGTTGAATGACGGGCTTATGTTTGGGGAAGAAGGAAGAGGATATATGCGAATGAACATTGGAAGCCCGAAAAAGATAATTCAGAATGCTCTTGAAAATATTGAAGATGCGGCAAAACGGAAAGGTATTGTTTAAATTATCTGCCATCTTTCTGAATACATTTTAAGTGATGCGAATAACTGGTTTTATAAATGATAATATAAAATCAATAATTGTTTCTGCAGTTATTATCTCTTTGTTTTCGTCTTGTGGTTTTTATGTACGTTTGCCGGGATATGAAAAATATTCCTATTCCGATACTCTGGTTATCAGGATTAAAGATTCGAAGGAGCGAATGGACTCTGTTGGTGTTTTTACCTCTTATAAACTTTTTCCGGGTGAGTATGATAACGAAAACCTGTTTATTGCCTGTTCGGGATTTTATCCAGGGTATAATAGGGTATATGTTGATGTATATTTGAAAAATGGCAGAGTAATAAAAAAAGATTTCGATGTTTTTATTGTATCAGATGTTGTACCCGACAGTATTATATTAAAAGAAAAACGGATTATTATTCATGACACTTCTTCTTTTACTCAGGGATTGGTATGGCACAACGGGCTTTTATATGAGTCCACAGGACTTAAGGGACATTCGGAGCTTAAAATAATTGACCCTTGGGACGGGAAAGTATTAAGAAGAAAGAAAACAGATGTAAACCTTTTTAACGAAGGGATATCAATTATTAAAGATACATTATATCAATTGACATGGAAGGATAGTTTACTGATAGTGTACGATACTTTATTTAATGAACAATACAGGGTTTTTAATCCTGTTGAGGGGTGGGGAATGTGTTCAGCTGGTGATTCTCTCTGTGTTTCAAACGGTACTGACTTTATCATGGGTTTTAATCCCTTAATGAAAACGTTTACCGATACATTGCGGGTTGCAGACCAATATGGCCCTGTAATGTATATTAATGAACTTGAATGGATCGAGAATGCAATATGGGCAAATATTTATGATAAAGATTTAATTTATGTGATTAATCCTGTAAACGGGAAAGTAGAAGCAGTTGTAAATGCAAAAGAATTAATCGATAGAAATAAATATCCGTTTGCCGGCGTTATGAATGGGATAGCATATGATAAGAAAACAAAAAATGTTTATTTAACTGGAAAAAACTGGCCTTTTATTAAAGTTTGCACTATAGATTTTGGGGATTGAATTAAAAAAGTTAGATTTGTTAAGGATTGTTAATTGCACTATGCCAAACCGATGCTGCTAATTCTATGTTGAAAAGGACTTTTTACATTTCATTGATATTAATAGCTTTTTCATCAGTATCTTCATATGGTAGTTTTATATCACGGAACCAGTTAAAATTTTTATATCAGCTATTTCCGGAAACAGATATAAATGGTGACAGTATCCCAGATAAAAACTTTTATGTTTCTGACAGAAATGGATACATTACGAGTATACGTTTATCAGGTATTTTGAGAAAATCAAGTTTGTATTTTGATTTGTCCCCGTTTCCACATCTTAAAGAGTTAGAAATATCCAATAATGAAATAGACTCATTAACGCTGGTTTTTAAAACCGGGAACCAGATTGAAAAATTAGTGTTGAATGGAAATAAACTGAAGTTTCTGGATTTTAATGCAAAGGCTCTGCCTCATATTAAGGAGTTTGAAGTAGCCGGAAATTCCCTTGTTAATATTCCATTCGGCTTCCCCGATGGAAACCACCTTGAGAGACTGAACCTGATGAAAAACTGTATTGAGGATGTTTCCTTTTTGAAAGAAGGTTTTAATGGATTGAAAGTTTTATTGCTGGGATATAACAATATTAAAGATTTTGATATTGACGGAACTGCATTTCCTATGTTGCACACTTTATTTTTGGATCATAACAATATTGATACTATTGATGTCGATTTTTCCGGATTAACCGAACTAGTTGAAATAAATCTGTCATTTAATAATCTTAAAGTTTTCTCTCCTGATATCTCTAACAGCAGGAAACTCGAGCGTATAGCACTGATGCATAATGAGCTTGATAAATTTGATTTGAAACTGGATGGATTTAAATATCTTACCGGACTTTATTTGTCATCAAACCGGCTTAAACATTTCGATGTTGATCTTACTGGTTGTACTTATCTCAGAACCTTAGATCTGGCTTTTAACCGATTGGAAAAATTCAATATTGATTTGTCAGGAAATATTTATTTATGGGAACTTTTATTGAATTCGAATATGATA